>CANQRW010000008.1 GCA_947626365.1 uncultured Lachnospiraceae bacterium | reverse complement strand
GAAAATGTGGATAACATTATTTAAATAAAAAAGACTTGATCTAATTGCGGTGTGGTTGATTTTATTCTTCAGCGCTGTCGTTAATACCTTGATTTCGCGATTCAAATGCGATATTATTAATTTGGAAGGTTATCACAAATGTTCCCCTCTCATAATTCTCTTGAAAAGATGTTGACATCAAGAATAACATTGGTAAGATATTCCGCACGTATAATATCATGGAGTACAAATTGCCAGAGGATAATCTCAGTATTGATGATTTCTTCAAGGTATTTGGTTATGCCTGCCTGTACAAAGCTTGTGGGACGACCGTTGACAGTATAAAAGCCGAAGAGGTGACAATTACCTTTGTAAGGGACGGATTGCCTCATAAGATGCTCTCACAGCTCGAAGAATATGGATACTCAATAACTAACCCATACAATGGCATTTATTATTTAGGAAGAAACGGGAGCTTTCCTATCCAGGTGATCGCATCCGGCTTGCTCAATCCAGATGAGTACCAGTGGCTCAATTCGCTGAGAGAGCCCGCAGTATCCATTTATCATTTAGATTTTTTGTCACAGAAAGGAGGTCCATCTGTGGTAATCGGAAAAAACAGAGTCATACCAGGATCAGTCATTGCGGAGAGGAGTGATCGTTCGATTCGGCATGCGCTCCATGCAATACAGGATTCTCCGGTCGCCCCATTTGTACGACGGATTATCCTTTATGGGAGCTGCGCCAGGAAAGAGCAAAGATACGACAGCGATGTAGATCTGCTGGTGGAACTGAGTAATGATTTGGACGAAAACAAATACCACTCAGATGTTATTGCTTTGATTGGAAGTGTCAACCCAAGTGACATTAGCTTACCGGAGGTTGATCTAAAAGTGGTAGTTGGTGATGACTGGCAGAAAAGATCAACATTATATTTTGAAAATATTCGCAAAGAAGGTGTGATCTTATGGGAAAAAGTATGCTAACATATTTCGATTTTGCTGAAAATGACAGGCTATTTTTCCGGCAGGCTTATGATAATGGAATACGTGGTGGTTATCTGGCTGCTTTGGGACAAAATATATGTGAGCGTTACCTCAAGTATATTGTGGACGAATATGTGACTCCGGAAACAGAGAACGAGAGGTATGCGAAGGCAAGTATACTGCGAACGCATAGTCTGCGAAGGCTTGCAGGCTATTTGCGCGATGATGTTGGAATTCAACTGCAAGAAGATACGGAATCCGCCTTATACAAAATTGACGGATTTTATTTTTCAACAAGATACCCAGGTGAAGATAGTTTTATTCCGTCTGAGCGAGATGTTGACATGGCAAATTACGCAGTTGAACAAACTAGAGATGATGTAATCCAAATCTGTGCTGAACTTCATCGCCATTCCGGTGAAATGGAATATGAAAATGGTACTGAGAATGAGCAAGACGAATATGATGACCTTGATGAAGAAGAGGAGGATTACGATAGGTAGTGAACCCAGGAAAGCCCTATCATTGAATAGATGGCTCAATTCGCTGAGAGATTCTTTGACGGAGCAAGAAGCCAAACATCTGGTCATTGCCTACGAGAACCTGCTGGAAGAATATGGCGAAGAAGGGAAGCAGATGGCGGATTCCTACATGGATGTCGTAGTACGGGCCAACAAAGAAGTGTTTGGAGGCGATGGCATGAGCGACGAACTAAGAAAACTTTTACAGCCACAAATCGACAAAGAAATAACGGCGGCTCTTGCTGAACAAAAGTCTGTGTACGATGCTCGACTGGCTGCCAAGGATGCGGAAACGGCCGATATGCTGGCTGCCAGAGATGCAGAAATTGCCAAGCTTCGACTTGCATTAGCAGCTTACCAGCAGTAAATAAGATTTCCGTAAGAGGCCCCTTTCAAGGGGCCTGAAAAAAACACCTCACTGCACAATTTGAGGCCCGCGCATATGGGCCCGCAGCTCCATGCGATCGAATCCCGTGACCGGCAGGAACGTTTTTCCCGGCCAGCCCAAGAAGAAGTCAAAATCAGCATCCCAGAACATGACATCGAAGTACCATTTATCAGGGTCTGCCATCGGGTATAGGTCTATGACCGCACGGTACAGTTTTTCTCCATCTGCCTCAGGGGAGCGGGAGAATAGCTCCTCGTCGTCGTCCTCCTCATCATCCTCTGCATATTCTGCTTCCAATTCACATATCGCCCTGGCGTATTCCAGGCAGCTTTCCTTAAGGCTGGGCAGCCAAAATCCCTTTGCTGCGGCCTTCCAGCCGCTGTCATTTTTTAGGCACTCCATGATCTGAACGATCAAAAATTCAGTGAAGGGATCCCACGTATAGGCATGGCTTGCCAGTTCCTATTTTATACTGCGATACTAAATTATACTTTAGTATTTTTGCGACATAAATATGCGACTAATACTCCTCGATCATATTGTTTACAATGATAATAGTGCTAAAGAGGAAAGGAGCATATCCCAGTGTCAGCAGAGGAGTACGTTACGGGCAGATTGAAAGAACTATGCGAAAAGAAGCATATGAGCCGTTACAGGCTTTCCATCATCACGGGAGTATCACAGACAGCGGTTGCCAATATCTTCACGGGAAAGTCCACACCGACCATCTCAACCCTGAGCCTCATGTGTGACGCGTTCGGGATCTCATTAGCCCAGTTTTTTATGGACGGTGTGGATGCTGGGGAGGCATTTCCCGGGCTGTCCGACCAGCAGCGGAAACTGCTTGAGGCATGGGAAGAGCTGGGACCGGAAAAGAGGCAGATGCTCGTAAAATTTATCGAAAGCATACGATAGGATAACAAGCCGGGGAAGCAGTCTGCGAGGACTGTTTCTTTTTTTATTTATCAAGGAGGCTTGTATGCGGAAAGAGAAGGATTATGAGAGGACCAGGGAACTGGTCTATGATCTGATGTGCGGGCACATGAAGGAAGGGCAGTACGGCATGCCCATTGAAAACGAGTTCAGGGAAGGCAGTTTCTGCGACTGTCTCTACAGCGAGATATACGATGCGGTAGCCCGGATCAATGAGCGGCTTGGCACGGATTCGGATACGGAGATCATCCAGGACCGGTATGCCCAACTGCTCCGGTACCTCTGTTATAGGATGTATGACCATGGTTATGACAGTATGGACCACTGTTGCACGACCAAGAAGCTCACCATTTCTTAAACTGGAACGGTGAGCGTTTTCTTTACGAAAGATGACGATGGAAAGATTCGAGATGTTGATGTTTTTCTTTTGATTCTTGGCGATATCCGTTGAAGGCATGACGCAAATCGTGTATAATGTTAGGGACCGTTATTGATCGCAGGATTATTGATTGCAGAAATGGAGGGGTGAATATGAAAATCAGCTATAAGAAACTTTGGTTAATGCTGGTGGAGCGCGAGATAAACAAAGCTTCTTTTCGAAAAGAGCTTGGACTGTCTGCCGGGACATATACAAAGCTGAACAGGAATGATGAGGTTTCCCTTTCCATCTTGTTGAGGATTTGTGACTATCTGAACTGTGACATAGGAGATATCTGCGAAGCCGTGCGTAAATGAACCTCGGTCATCAGAATAGGATGGTGTTTTGTTTCAGTATGATGTGGTGAATAATTCCCAAAATGAGTTGTAGCGGCTTGCGTTTATTGTTATAATACTTTTGAGGAAAACCTAGTAGAACATGAATATTATGAGAGTATGGGACTTTAAAAACAAAATCTCTGGAAATCAGTTTTAATACCTGTTAGAGATTGAGCGAGTTTACCGGAAAACGGAGGAAACAGATTGAAACGCGCTTACAAGCAGAAAAAAGGAGCCTGTCAGAGTGGAAGCCGGCGGACTGATGCCGCCGCGACTGCGTAAAAGTCAGATTTGATTACAGAAAGATCATTGCCGCCGTATCGGAAAAACAGCGGAGTTATGTTATAATTCTTATAGGAACATTTGTTTTATGCGGTTCTGCCATGAAAAGAGAATGTTGCGTGCTGATTTCGGCTGAACTTTGCCTGCGCGACGATAGAAAGGAGATTGATAGGATGAAAGAATTTATGAGAAAACAGCCGATCCTGGTTGCGCTGGTATGCCTGGGAATCGGTATCGTAGCGATTAAGCTGCCGGTATATAGTATTCCGGGGCTGTCAGTTGTGCGCTTTGTCATGACTGCTATTTTGTTCGGGGTGATAACGGTAATGGGCGGGGGCGGCAGCCTGCTTCGCGTCAGGGAAGGAGCGGCAGATACGCTGCGTAAATCCGTCTACCCCCTGATTCTGGCCTTCCTTGTGGGAGGTTTGATGGTAATGGCGGCAGTTTTCGGAAATAATGTGAATACAGAGGGATTGGCGGCGAAAGAGATAAAGTATCTCGTTCTCTGCGCATCCATCGGATTGTTTGAGGAGTCTTTGTTCCGCGGGGTTCTATTCAGCGGTCTGCTGAGAAAGATGGGCAGTACCCAAAAGGGAATTCTGGGAGCCGTGCTTCTCTCTTCGCTGATCTTTGGATTTATACATGTGGAGAATTATGTGTTTGGCGGCAGCTATGATCTGGTCGGCTGCGTACAGGCCGTATTAAAGATCCTGCAGTCTGGAGCGCTGGGCTTTCTCCTGGCGGCGCTTTATATGAAGAATAAAAACATATGGATGATCACTCTTGTTCATGGACTGAATGATTTCTTCCCCATGCAGGCTGCTATAATAGGCAGCGCTTCTCTTGGCAATTATGTGGGATCCGGCACGGAAGGAGTTGGCCTGAGTGTGGTATATCTGGTATATTTTCTGTTATATATTCCAATGATCGTGCTTTCCGTCAGAATTATAAAGAAACAGGAGCTGCCGGAGTACGGCGTTTTTAAAGACTGACATACAAGGGTGTCCCCAAAGTCCGTTGGGGCTCCCTTTTTTCTTACGTCAGTATGCAGAAAACGCGCCAGTGACGCGTTTTTTGTGTTGCCGTAACGCTGGGCATTGACGTAAGAAGCAGCCGTTTCTTCGTTAATCGGCATCTCATCATTTGCCGCGGTATCCTGGGCCAGAACGGTATTCGGGACCTGTCCGCCCTGGTTCCTCGCAAAAGAACGCATAAGGCGCCGGACTCTTTCCGGGTTCTTCTGCATATTGTCTGTCCGGTTAATATCAGAGCGAATCACTGCATCGCAGTAATTCTGATGATTGTCGGAATATTTTCCGCTGGTTGTCGGAGAAATATCCCGAAAGTTGGTGAAAGATAAAATCAGGAGCTGCACGCTTCCCTTCTTTATAGGACGCATATTGCAGGCTTCCGGAATATGTAGTAAAATGATATAAGTAATGAAGGCAGTGCCTGAATATTCAGCTTGGAAAGGAGATTTGAGAAATGAAAGGATTTTTTGGGGATTTCTTTGACCTGAACCATGACGGCGAACTGGATCCTCTGGAAAAGGCAATGGACAGTCTGGCGTTTGCGAGTATGGAGGAAGAATCAGAGGATACCGACAGCTGCGAAGAGGATGAGGAAGACGCAGACGAGGATGAGGACGAGGATGAGGATGACGAGGATGAGGAGGATGAGGATGAGACTGCCCGTCTCTGCGAGGCTCTGGGAATCGATGAATACCAGTTGGATGAACTGGAGGATGCGGGTATCGATGTGGAAGATCTGGAATACATGGATGACGATGAGAGACGTGAGGCTCTTGAGGAAGCCGGTCTTGACCCGGATGATTATTTCTTCTTTTGATTGTCTGTGATTTGCCGGGGCTGCCGGGAGCGGTTTTGGGGACGAAGCCTGTTCCTGATGAAAATATCATAGCATGTTTTGCCATATTTCCGGATATTGCCATCCTCATATAGCCGGATATGGTTAAACGATTGTCAGACTATATCCGTTTGTATTACGTCAGAGAAACGGAAGGGTCTGCTGTTCGTAATCCTGCCGGTGTTCCAGCGGCAGCGGCGTCTGCTGCAGGATCCGGCGCAAGAATGTGTCATCAAATATCCAGGATTCCAGCGCGTCCGCCTCCAAAATCAGCGGCATCCGATCATGGACCGGGGAAACGGAAGCGTTGGCAGAGGTGGTCAGGATCACGAATCTGGGCGTTTCCTGAAAGATATTGTAAAACCCGGCCATATAGAGGACCGGCATGCCGGATCTGTAAAAGTCAACCTTCTCTTTTGAGCGGTTCCACTCATAGAATCCGCCGGCCGGTATGACACACCGGCGTTTGAGCAGGCTGTCCCGGAACATTGGTTTGTCCAGGGCAGTTTCCGCCCTGGCGTTAATGAGTAAGCCGTTTCCCGTGTGCCGGGGAAAGCCCCAGAGCATAGGAACAGCGGCCAGTTCATGGCCTCTGTCATGGTCTCTGCCGGCGAGTACTGCGGCTTCCTGTGACGGATATATATCCATGCGGCCGCAGCCAATATCAGTGTGGAACTGTTTCGCGACCCGGCGGAGTTCCGCCGTCATTTCTCCTGACACATAATATCTGCCGCACATTGTCAGAACCTCCTTATCGTTCCTGAATCGGAAGATGGATCTCTATTTCATAATTATAAGATATTTTCCACATCGCAGTCAACGAAATCCGTCATGATGCAGCGCTGAATGATGTAAGCGAATACCGAAAGTCAGAAACAAAGTCGATAACGCAGCGGTTGCATTTGCCGGATATTTCCTGTATAATATAATATCACCGCCTTTCCAATCAAGGATTTGCGGGGCCTGAAGGTAACTATCAACCAACGTAGATGAGATGGAAGAGAATTATGAGGATGAAACTGAAAAAAATCACTGCCGTCGCGCTTATAGCGGCTCTGTTGGCGGCAAACATATCTGTTACGGGATTTGCGGATACAGGCGCTGCGGCGGGAACTCCCGACGGTCACCCTGTGGCAAGTCCAAGTAATGCCAGTAAGAAGGTCAAAAACGAGAGCAGTTACCGTGTGGCAAGTCCGAGTGATGCCGATAGGGAGTCCGGAAACAAGGACGGTTCCGATGCCGCAGAAATCATATCAGCGGATGGCAAAATCGTCTTCCCCCAAGGGCTGGACGCAGAGATGATAAGCAAGTTTAAAGCTCTGCTGGAATCAGACAAGAACAAAACCGTCCTGGCCGATGTGGCGAAAACGATCGCTGAGCAGCACGGAAATGAAATCGCGCAGCTTTTTGATGGCGGGGACGTCGATAAGATAGAGGTTTTCGTAGAGGTGAAACTTGAGCAGGTCGAGATGGAGGACGGCGGCCGCTACGTTCAATGCGTCCTGTATTCTGTTGTTCCTAAGGCGCACGGATTCAAGGACGATTCCCCGGTAAGCACAAAGGATCTCGACTGCAGCTATCAGATGGGTGAAAGACATGAGATCACGCTTGCGATTCCGGCAGACTATATTGACCCAGGTATCGGAGCAGAAGGAGTATATGTGACTCGCGGCGAGCTTTACTATTGGCTTTCGTACTATGCTTATTCCAGCCAGCGGGTTCCGGTGTCCGATGATTTCGGCGGCTTTGGTGAAGCCCTTATCGTTCCTTCCCAATATGAGATTTTTGAACACAAATATTATCAGGATGAAGAAGGCAATGACCGTTGGGTGGGAGTCAAGAGTCTGCCAGTGGGAGAGTCTGTCAGGGTGTCCTTTAACGGCTATCCGTTCGATGGGTTCGAGATCGGCCCGACAGTCAGCGGATATCTGGACTGTAAAATGGGGCCGGATGGCGATTCTATGATCATTACCGGCAAAAAATCCACCGAGGGAGCATCTGCAGAGTTCTATCTGGTTCGCGAATTAAATGGCGGGTTGGAATCTAAGCATCCTTTCTGGGTCGAGGTGGTCGCCGCCCCTTATAGCGGCGGCAGCAGTTCTTCCTCCGACGAGGACGACAGCTACAGCGCGCCGCCATCCACGCCTGAATCCTTCGGCAGTTGGGAAGCCGGGGAAAAGGGCTGGTGGTACCGTTATAAGGACGGCACTTACCCGTCAAACGGCTGGAATCTGCTTGAGTGGCAGGGCAAGACCAGCTGGTATTACTTTGATGCGGGTGGCTACATGACAAGCGGATGGCTTACGGATGCGGACGGGAACCGGTACTTCCTGCATGATAAGCCGGACGGCACACAGGGATATATGTATACCGGATGGCATGAGATCGATGGAAAGTGGTATTATTTCAGCGAGGCAGAGGGCGGACCGCTCGGATCTCTTCTGGTGAACACCACAACGCCCGACGGCTATCAAGTCGGCGCGGACGGCGCGTGGATCCAGTAAGACTCAGCCGGATAAACCCTGGCGTCATAATATACAACATCGGAGAGAACAGCTATATATAAAGTAAGGAGATCGGTGACATTGAAGAAGATTCTTGATTGTATTGCGGAAGAGATGAGGGCGGCGTTTGCCGCCTGCGGATATGATGCGTCTTATGGTAAAGTGACGCTTTCCAACCGGCCGGATCTGTGCGAGTACCAGTGCAACGGAGCCATGGCGGCGGCGAAGGCGTACCACAAAAAGCCCATCGATATTGCCGCGGATGTGGTAAATTACCTGAAGGGCAAGGGAGCGTGTCAGACGGATGCGGCCGTATGCGCGGAAGACGGCCCTGCAGAGTGTGAGGCAATGTTTTCCGATATCAGCGCGGTCATGCCGGGATTTATCAATCTGAAGCTGAGCGGCGAGTATCTGGCCGGATATCTGAACCGGATGAAGGCGGCGGACAAGCTGGGCGCGGAGAACGTGGGACAGAATAAGACGGTGATCGTGGATTACGGCGGGGCCAATGTGGCCAAACCTCTCCACGTAGGCCATCTGCGGACCGCCATTATCGGGGAGTGCATCAAGCGGCTGGGCAATTTCCTGGGATACCATATGATCGGAGACGTCCATCTGGGGGACTGGGGACTGCAGATGGGGCTGATCATTGAGGAGCTGCGGGACAGACAGCCGAATCTGCCTTACTTTGACGAGAACTATAAAGGCGAATATCCGAAGGAAGCGCCCTTTACCATAAGCGAGCTGGAAGAGATTTATCCGGCTGCCAGCGCCAGATCCAAGGAGGATGAGGCGTTTCGGGCCAGGGCCCAGGAAGCGACCTTTAAGCTGCAGAACGGCTATGAGCCATTCCGGGCGATCTGGCGTCATATCATGAACGTGTCTCTGGCGGATCTGAAGAAGAATTACGGAAGCCTGGAAGTGACCTTTGATCTGTGGAAGGGCGAGAGCGACGCCCAGCCCTACATTCCGTGGCTGATTCAGGACCTGCAGGACAAGGGGCTGGCTTACGAGAGCGAAGGGGCCCTGGTGGTGGATATCGCCCAGGAGGGAGATCCCAAGGAACTGCCGCCCTGCATTATCCGCAAATCCGACGGCGCGGCTCTCTATGCCACCTCCGATCTGGGAACTATCATTGAGAGGGAGAAGGATTATCAGCCCACTCAGTATATCTATATTACGGACAAGCGGCAGGAACTGCATTTCATTCAGGTGTTCCGGGTAGCCAAGAAGGCCGGCTACGTGAAGCCGGAGACAAAGATGATCCATATGATGTGCGGCACTATGAACGGAAAGGACGGAAAGCCCTTCAAGACCAGAGAGGGCGGCGTCATGCGTCTTGAGAAGCTGGTGAAAGAGATCGACGACGCGGTGTACGACCGGATTATGGAGAACCGGACCATGGATCAGGCGGAGGCGGAAGAGACTTCCCGGATCATCGGCCTGGCAGCCTTAAAGTACGGCGATCTGTCCAATCAGGTGTCCAAGGACTATGTGTTTGATATTGACCGGTTCACCTCCTTCGAGGGCAATACAGGGCCCTATGTCCTGTATACCATTGTGCGGATCAAATCCATTCTTGCCAAATATGAGGAAGGCCGAAAGGCCGGGGAAGGCGCAGACGGAGCGGTTTCTGCGCCCGGCGGGGCTTACGGGAAAATGGTTCCGGAACAGAGCGGAGGCTCCGGCACCGGGATCACGCCGGCGTCTGTGGGAATCCTTCCCGCGGATTCGGCGGAGGCCAAGAACCTGATGTTAAAGCTGTCCGCCTACAACGAGGTGGTGGAGACTGCTTTTGCGGAGACGGCTCCTCACAAGATCTGCCAGTTTATCTATGAACTGTCCGATGCCTTCGGCAGCTTTTACAATACGACCATGATTCTGAAAGAGGAAGACGAGACGAAGAAGGCAGGCTACATTCAGCTGATCACTCTCACCAGGGAAGTGCTGGAAACCTGCATTCATCTTCTGGGATTTGAGGCGCCGGAACGGATGTAAAGCACCAGTTCACTCGCCGTCATCTGTCCGGGCAAATCTATGCTCGCATAGAGATTTGCCCGGACAGATGACGGCGAAGGGAGCGCAAGAATATGAGCAAAAGGGAGCTGCGAAGCAGCGGAAAGCCCCGCAGGGGCGATTTTGCGAATAAAGCTTGCGCGAGTGAACTGGTGTGCAAGATACGAGCGAGTTTAAGCGCAAGAATATGAGCAAAAGGGAGCTGCGAAGCAGCGGAGAGCCCCGCAGGGGCGATTTTGCGAATAGAGCTTGCGCGAGTGAACTGGTGCGTGGAATGCAGGCGGGCTCAAGCGCAAGAATATGAGCAAAAAGGAGCTGCGAAGCAGCGGAAAGCCCCGAAGAGGCGATTTTGCGAATAGAGCTTGCGCGAGTGTTTCCATGGAGACGGAGGTGTCCATGCGGGTTTCAAAAATGGAAATAAAGACTTTCTGGAAAGGGGAAGTCGGAGTGGAGGGCCTGGTACAGGATGGCGGTCGTGAATACCGGGTCCGACTGGAGATCAAGGGCAGCAATATCAACAGCTGCTCTTGTTCGTGTGATCAGGGAACGTCTTATAAGGGGCTTTGTCCCCATGAGAAAGCCATGTTTGATTTCTACAGGAGGAAAGCGGAAGGGGAGCCGGAACGGCAGGTGTCCACTTCACTCCAGGTACGGAACATGATCCGGGAATATACCAACCGGGAAGTGGCGGCGATCGCGGAGAAGGAGGAAGAGGAACCGGTGGAACTGGTGCCCCGCCTGCTGTTCGGCCGTCAGGAAATCCGGGTGGAATTCCGTGTGGGGAGAAAACGGCTGTACCTGGTAAAGGATCTGGTGGCGTTCTCCGAGGCCGTGGCGAAGGGCAGTCTGGTGGAGTACGGAAGGGAACTGGCATTTTATCACAGCCGTGAGGCGTTCTCTGAGGGTTCCCGGCAGATGCTTGACATGGTGCTGGAACTTTCCGAGTCGTTCCGGGAACATTTTATCGAATTTAAGAAAAGCCTTTACGCGGCGGTGCCGGCTCTGCGCCAGCTGAATCTGAGCCGGATCCGCAGGGACCGGTTCTTCCGGCTGCTTACGGGGCAGGAGATAGAGACGGAAAATCACCTGGGCGAGAAACAGAAGCTTCTGGTAGTCCGGGAGAATCCGGAGCTGGAGATTCATGTGAGGAAAGCCGGCGCGAAAGGAATCCGGGTATTTCTGGACAAGGAGATTACCAGTTTTAACGGGGAGTCCCTTCTTTATATTATCCGAGGCGGCCGGCTATATCTCTGCGACGAGGCTTTCAGCCGCGGGATGGAAGTATTTTTCCGGCTGATGACCCAGGGTTACGGAGCGCCCTATGAGGTGACGGTGAATGAAAAGGACATACCGCTGTTTTATGAGAGGGTGCTGAGAAAACTGGAGGATTTCGGCATACTGGATGTGGACGGCGTGGAACTGGACCGGTATCGGCCGGCGGAGCTGACGGCCAGATTTCTTCTGGAAAGTCCGGACGCCGGGCAGGTAATCCTTCATCCCACGTTAAGCTACGGCTCCTATTCCTTTCATCCGCTGGATGATGAACGTGTGCCCGGAAGTATCTGCCGTGACGTGCCGGGAGAATTTCGGATCAGCCAGGCGCTGACGCGGTATTTTAAATATCGGGATTCCCGGACCGGGGACCTGGTCATCCGGGATGATGAGGCTGCGGTCTACCGTCTCCTCACGGAGGGAATCGAGGAGCTGAAAGCCCTGGGAGAAGTGGTGATTCCGGAAAATATAAGCCGCCTGAAGGTTCTTCCTGCCGGAAATGTGTCTGTGGGTATCCAGGCAGAGGGAAACTGGCTGGAACTGACGGTAGAAGCGGGAAATCTAAGCGGCGAGGAGCTGGTCCGGGTGCTGGAGGCTTACCACGAGAAACGGTCTTATTACCGGCTGAAATCAGGAGAATTTCTCCGGCTGGAGGACAACGGTCTGATGACCGTATCCAGGATGATGGACGGTCTTGCCGTGTCCGGGCCGGATATTCAGAAGAACCGGATCCGGGTTCCCAGGTACAGGGCCCTCTTTCTGGACAGCCTGTATCGGGACCGGAGAGATATCCGTCTGGAACGGAATCAGAGGTTCAAGGCCATTGTCCGCGGTATGAAATCGGTGGAGGACAGCGATTTTGAGATTCCGCCAGGATTTGAGAAGGTGCTGCGGGGGTATCAGAAAGCGGGATTCCGCTGGCTGAGGACCCTGGATTTCTATGGCTTCGGCGGGATCCTGGCAGACGATATGGGGCTGGGAAAGACGCTGCAGGTCCTGTCCGTTCTCTATGATGAAGGATTGAAAGGAAATCTTCAAACTTCCTTAATTGTCTGCCCTGCATCTCTGGTATATAATTGGGAATATGAAATCCAGAAATTTACTCCGTCCTTAAGGACGCTTCTGATTGTGGGAACGGCGGCGGAGCGGGAAGAGAAGCTGCGCCGTATAACGGAGTACCAGGTGGTGATCACCTCCTACGACCTGCTGAGGCGGGATCTGGATTTTTATCAGAAGACAGAGTTCCGTTTCCAGATCATTGACGAGGCCCAGTATATTAAAAACCCATCGACCCGGAGCGCTCAGGCGGTGAAGGCCGTCCGCGCGGTGACAAAATACGCCCTGACGGGAACTCCCATTGAGAACCGGCTCAGCGAGCTGTGGAGTATTTTTGATTATCTGATGCCGGGATTTCTGTATTCTTATCAGCGGTTTAAGAACACATTTGAGTCTCCCATTGTCCGGGAGGATAACAAGGAGGCGCTGGAGCTTCTGCGGCGGATGACAGGTCCGTTCATTCTGCGCCGCCTGAAAGGCCAGGTGCTTAAGGAGCTGCCGGAGAAACTGAATACCGTGGTGTATTCTCAGATGGAAGGGCGCCAGAAGGAGCTGTATACGGCAAGCGCCTGGAAGCTGAAGCGGCAGCTGGAGCAGGGCGGGGACGAGAATAAGATTCAGATTCTGGCAGCCCTGACCCGCCTGCGGCAGCTGTGCTGCGATCCCGGCCTGGTATATGAGGATTATGCCGACGGTTCCGCCAAACTGGAGACATGTATGGAGGTAGTGCGCTCAGCGGTGGATTCCGGCTACAAGATTCTTCTGTTCTCCCAGTTCACCTCCATGCTGGACCGGATCGCGGAGCGGTTGGCCAGGGAGGAAATTGGATATTATATGCTGACGGGCCAGACGCCCAAGGAGGAGAGGATCCGCCTGGTAAATGCCTTTCAGAAGGATGACACGCCGGTGTTTCTCATTTCCCTGAAAGCGGGAGGTACGGGACTGAACCTGACGGCGGCGGATATGGTGATCCATTACGATCCCTGGTGGAACGTGGCGGCCCAGAATCAGGCCACGGACCGGACCCACCGCATCGGACAGACGAAGACGGTCACGGTGGTCCAGCTGATTTCCAAGGGGACTATCGAGGAGAATATTCTGAACCTGCAGAGGGCAAAGGAGCGGTTGGCGGAGCAGGTGATCGCCGGCGATGAGATTTCACTGGGAAGCCTAAGCTATGAGGAGATTCTGAAACTGCTGGAGTGATTTCCCGGGACGGATCAGAGAGAATAAATGACGTACCAATCGGAGCGAACCGGTTTCGCTTCGGATGGAAAAGGAGGCAGATATTATGAGAAAATGCGGATGGGGGAGAAAAAATTCCGGAAAGACAGCTGCTCTGGCGGCTTTGATCACTGCGGTCAGCCTTGCGGCGCCTTTGACGGCCTGGGCAGACGGACCGGGTGGGCCAGGCATATCGACGATGCCCATGTTTTCCGGCCCTGTCGCCTTTGTGGACGGCAGCGGCAATGTGGTCGAGGGCGCAGTGGCGAAGGGAATCTCCGTCAGCAAATATCAGAACCGGGCCAGCGAGAGCCAGGGAGGCATCGACTGGCAGCAGGTGAGGAATTCCGGCGTCAGTTTTGCCATGGTGCGTCTTGGCTATCTGAACGATCTGGACCCTTATTTCCAGCAGAATATGACGGGGGCGTCGGCGGCCGGGATCAAAACCGGCGTGTTCTTCTACACTCAGGCTTTGACCGATGAGGCAGTGGCTGAGGAAGCGAATTTTGTCCTGAGCCAGATTAAGGATTATCCGATTTCCTATCCGGTGGCCTATGACGTGGAATCCCAGTATCTGCTGGACAACGGCCTGACCAGGGAGCAGATCACCAGTCACGCGAAGATTTTCTGCGATATTATCCGGCAGGCAGGGTACCGGCCTATGGTCTATACCAACAAGAACTGGCTGGACAGCTATCTGGACGTGTCGAAGCTGGTATCCGATTCCGGCGAACCCTATGATATCTGGTTCGCCCGCTACGGCTCCGACAGCACGTGTCCCAACCGGACCATCTGGCAGTGTACAGACAGCGGGACGGTAAACGGAATCGCCGGCAATGTAGCGATTGAGTACGCCTTTGTGGATTACGGGGCCCTGATTCCGGCGGAGGGCTGGAAACTGGCGGACAATACCTGGTATTATGTGAAGGACTATCGGATCAAGACCGGTTGGCTGACTCTGGGGGATAAGACCTATTATCTGGAGCCGGACGGCAAGATGGCCTGCGGCGTTACGAAGAACATCGATGGCGCAGATTATACCTTCGACGGCAGCGGAGCGCTGATAACCGGTTAAAAAGTATTCTGAACGGAACTTTGGCGGCTGGATGAAAGGGGCTTGGAGCGGAGCGCTTGTGACCGGCTGAAGACCGCCTTGAAATATGATAAGCCGTTTGTTTGTATGGGGAGACTGCTGCAAAAAGGAAGAATCTTTTGCGGCGGTCTCTTTTGTCTTGTTTTTTCTTTCCTTTTAAGCTGATTTGTGGTACAATTCTGGTAAATCAGATGGGAGGCGGGGGTTTATGAATTATTTAATCGGTATTGATGTAGGTACATCGGCTACCAAGACCGTATTGTTTGATGAGAACGGCGCTGTTATCGCGTCCTCCTCATATGAATATCCGCTGTACCAGCCCCACAACGGCTGGGCGGAACAGAAGCCGGAGGACTGGAAGGCGGCAGTGCTTGCCACTCTCAAGACGGTGAAAGAGCAGTCTAAAGTATCGGCGGAGGATATTAAGGGAATCGGCATTTCCGGCCAGATGCACGGCCTGGTGATGCTGGATGAGGCCGGGGAAGTGATCCGTCCTTCTATCATCTGGTGCGACCAGAGAACGGGGGCGGAAGTGGAGGACATGCTGAAGCTGATGCCCAGGGAGCGGTGGATTGAGATTACGGCCAATCCGCCTCTGACCGGCTGGACGGCGGCTAAGATTCTGTGGGTCCGCAAGAATGAGCCGGACAACTATGCCCGGTGCCGCCATATCCTTCTGCCCAAGGACTATATCCGCTATGTGCTGACCGGCGTATTTGCCACGGAGGTGTCGGACGCCAGCGGCATGCAGCTTCTGGACGTGCCGGGACGGTGCTGGTCGGAAGAAGTGCTGAGAACCCTGGATATTCCGGCTGAATGGCTGGGCAAGGTCTACGAATCCTGCCAGGTGACGGGACGGCTTCTGCCTGAGATTGCCCATGCTGTCGGGTTGTCCGCGGATACGAAGGTGGTGGGCGGAGCCGGAGACAATGCGGCTGCCGCTGTGGGAACGGGCGTGGTTCGGGACGGAAGGGCGTTTACTACCATCGGTTCTTCCGGCGTGGTGTTTGCCCATTCCAGCCAGGTGACCATCGACCCCAAGGGGAGAGTACATACCTGCTGCTGCGCTGTGCCGGGTGCATGGCACATCATGGGCGTGACCCAGGGAGCGGGCCTTTCCCTTAAGTGGTTTAAGGATAATTTCTGTCAGGACTATGTGGCTGAGGCGGAGAAGGAGGGCGTGGATGTCTACGATCTGATCAACCGGGATATCGATAAGATTCCTGTGGGAAGCGACCGGCTGATCTATCTGCCTTACCTGATGGGGGAGAGGACTCCTCATCTGGATCCGAACTGCCGAGGCGTATTCTTCGGGCTGTCCGCCATTCACACCAAGGCCCATCTGCTTCGGGCGGTGATGGAGGGCGTGTCCTATTCCCTGGCGGACTGCAATGACATTCTGACAGAGATGGGCGTCGCCGTGGATCAGATGATGGCCTGCGGCGGAGGCGGCAAAAGCCCGGTCTGGCGGCAGATGCTGGCGGATCTGTACCGCTGTCAGGTGAAGACCGTTCATCAGTCGGAGGGACCGGCTCTCGGCGTCGCTATCCTGGCCGGTGTCGGATGCGGAATCTACGGAAGCGTGGAGGAGGCCTGCGATGAGCTGATTTCCGCCGACAAATGCAGCAATCCGGTGGAGAAAGATGCGGAGCAGTACGCGAAATACCATGAGCTTTACAAGAAGCTTTATGCCAATCTGAAGGACAGCTATAAGGAACTGGCGGCGCTGTAACGGCCTGGAACCGGCGGCCGGCAGCGAGCCTAGACCGGCGGTTGGCAGTCGGAGGCTGCGGATATTCGGATTTTTAGCGGCCTGTTTGCCGCAAGAATAGAGAAAGAAGGTGTTGTATCGTTATGAACATTAAGAAAGTCACGGATCCGTCTTTTGGGGTCTACGGGAAAGTGATTACCGGTTATGACTGCGGGGAACTGCTGGCAGCCATGGAGAAGACGCCGCTTCCGGCGGATACGGTCTATGTTCCGTCGGATCCGGAGCTGGAGGCCCTTCCCGTGTGTCAGAAGATGGCGAAGAACCTGTACGGCCAGATTCCCATTCAGGTGGGCTACTGCAACGGCCATAACAAGAAGCTGAACGCCTTGGAATATCACAGAACCTCGGAGATCAACGTGGCCTGCGATGATCTGGTGCTTCTCATCGGAAGGCAGCAGGACATCGAGGCGGATTATACTTATGATACGTCGAAGGCAGAGGCCTATCTGGTTCCGGCCGGGACGGTAATCGAGGTCTACGCCACCACCCTTCACTATGCCCCCTGCAACATGGAGGAAGGCGGATTCCGCTGTGTGGTGATCCTGCCGAAGGACACCAACACGGATATGGAGCCGGTGGAGGAAGTGTTCGGTGAGGACAGGCTTCTGTTCGCGAAGAACAAATGGCTCATTGGCCATGCGGAAGGCGGCCTGCCGGAGAACGCCTTCATTGGATTAAAGGGCGAGAATCTGTCTATATAACGGGGCAGCGCCGGTAAACCCGGGGATGTCCCCAGCGGCGCGAAGGGTATCGAGGGCTGCGGACTGCGGCCCGCAAAATAAATGGTGCAAAATAAATAATGCAAAATAATGATGATAAATGGAGGATATGAACATGAGCAACGTACCAGCAGTAAAAATCGGAATCGTGGCAGTCAGCCGCGACTGTTTCCCGGAGTCTTTGTCAGTGAACCGCCGCAAGGCCTTGATCGACGCCTACGCAGCCAAATATGACAAGGCCAACATTTATGAATGCCCCATCTGTATCGTGGAGAGCGAGATCCATATGGTCCAGGCCCTGGAGGATGTGAAAGCCGCCGGCTGCAACGCTTTGGTGGTGTATCTGGGCAACTTTGGTCCGGAGATTTCCGAGACTCTTCTGGCCAAACATTTTGACGGGCCGGTCATGTTCATCGCGGCGGCGGAGGAGAGCGGCGACAGCCTGATCCAGGGCAGGGGCGACGCCTACTGCGGCATGCTGAACGCCAGCTATAACTTAAAGCTGCGCAACATTAAGGCTTATATTCCGGAGTATCCCGTAGGCACCGCCGAAGAGTGCGCCGACATGATCGAGGAGTTTGTTCCCATCGCAAGGGCCCTGGTGGGACTGTCCCAGCTGAAGATCATCAGCTTTGGTCCCAGACCCCTCAATTTCCTGGCCTGCAACGCGCCCATCAAGCAGCTGTACAACATGGGTGTGGAGATCGAGGAGAACTCAGAGCTGGATCTGTTCGAGGCTTTCAATAAGCACGCCGGCGATCCCAGAATTCCGGATGTAGTGGCGGATATGGCGGCGGAGCTTGGAACGGGCAACAAAAAGCCGGAGATCCTGCCCAAGCTGGCCCAGTATGAGCTGACTCTTCTCGACTGGATCGAGGACCACAAGGGCTACCGCAAGTACGTGGCTATCGCTGGAAAATGCTGGCCCGCTTTCCAGACCCAGTTCGGCTTTGTGCCCTGCTACGTCAACAGCCGCCTTACGGGCCGGGGAATCCCTGTGTCCTGCGAGGTGGATATCTACGGCGCCCTCAGCGAGTATATCGGCGCCTGTGTCAGCGGCGACATCGTGACCTTGCTTGACATTAACAACACGGTTCCGGACGATATGTATGAGACCGATATCAAGGGGAAATACGATTATACCCACAAGGACACTTTCATGGGCTTCCACTGCGGCAACACCTGTTCCAAGAAGCTGACCAGCTGCTCTATGAAATATCAGCTGATCATGGCCAGGTCCCTTCCGGAGGAGGTAACCCAGGGTACCCTGGAGGGAGATATTGTGCCCGGCGAGATCACCTTCTACCGTCTCCAGAGCACGGCGGACAACCATCTGAGAGCTTACGTAGCTCAGGGCGAGGTTCTGCCGGTAGCTACCAAGTCCTTCGGCGGCGTAGGCGTTTTCGCCATTCCGGAGATGGGACGTTTCTATCGTCATGTGCTGATCGAGGGCGGATTCCCCCACCACGGCGCAGTGGCCTTCGGCCATTACGGCAAGGCTTTGTTTGAGGTATTTAAGTATTTGGGCGCGGAGAGCATCGGATTTAACCAGCCCAAGGGGATGCTGTATCCGTCAGAGAATCCATTTGCGAAATAAATCTGCTGTGAAGGAGCTGCCGCAGACGGAGGCGAAAAGGCGTTTTGCGGCAGCCCCTTTTTCTGAATTCCGGGGCCCGCGGCGTTATGACGGTATATCACAGGCGGTTTATGACGTCATGAAGCCGAAAGGAGACCGGAGAAAGGAAGATGGAATGTATTATGACAGAGTCGATTGAGCGGTTTCAGGAGAAAATACTGGAACGGGAAGTGAACCTTCACAGTTTTCTTCTGATGGAAGGGGGCCGGATCACGGCCCAATGGTATCGTCCGCCTTACGGCCGCGAGACCAGACACCGGATGTTTTCTATCACCAAGAGCCTGACCTCCCTGGCCATAGGATTTTTGGAGGAAGAGGGGAAGCTTTGCCTTACGGACAGTATCTGCCAGTATTTCCCGGAGTTTGCGCCGGAAGACGGAGAAATCTCTCCCTGGCTTAAGGAATGCCGGATCGTGGATATGCTTCGCATGGAAAGTTGCCACAGCATGACCACGTACAAGCAGATCGCCACGGACCGGTGGGTGGAATCCTTTTTCCGGGTGAAGCCGAATCACTGCCCGGGTACCGTATTTTCCTACGATACGTCTGCCAGCATAGTGATGACCGCCCTGGCAGAGAAGCTGAGCGGGCGGAAGCTTCTGGATTATCTGCGGGAAAAGGTATTTGACGCAGTGGGAATCTTTCAGGATGCCTATGTGTCCGAGACGCCGGACGGAGTTTCCAACGGCGGTTCCGGCCTGATGGGCACCACCGAAGACCTGGCGCGCTTGGGACACCTGCTAAACCATCTGGGGAACTGGCAGGGGAAGCAGCTGCTTCCGGAAAATTATCTTCTGCGGGCGCTGAATTATCAGACGGGAACCGGGCTTCAGGGCGTGGTAGATGAGCGGAAAGGGTACGGTTACCAGTTCTGGCTGAACCGGAAAGGCGGTTTTGTCCTGTACGGTATGGGAGGCCAGCTGGTCATGTGCTTCCCGGAGTACGATGCTGTGTTTGTGACTACGGCCTACACCCATGGAGACCCGGCGGGGCAGCAGAGCATCTATGATGCATTTTATGAGTACATTTATCCGGAGATCGTGAAGAGAAGCACCGGCCCGGCCCACAAGGCATGGACCCAGGCGGATTACCGGAGAAGCTTTCTTTTTGCCGGGACGGAGGCGGTTCGAGACGGTCTCGGACGGACCTACGTGCTTCAGGAGAATCCGGCGGGCTGGAAATCCTTCCGGCTGGAGATAAATGAAGATGTGAGTAATCCTGCGAAGGAGGATGGTTCGGAGCCTCCGCTGCAGGGCAAAGCCCGCGGCAGCCTGCGGTATGAGAACCGCAGGGGAAACTGGGAGATTCCATTTGTTGTGACGGACCAGCCTGCCGACAACCGTTCCTTTGCGCAGGGAGAGCGGTTCCTGCTGGAGAACCGGGAGGACACGCCGGCCATGGCTCAGGCGTGGATCGGTCCTGCCAATCAGCTGCTGCTCCGGGTGGAGCTGCTGGATGAGGAGCCTGGAGTTTTGTGGATGGAGTTTGGATTCCGTGACGGCGAGGCGGCGGTTCATCTGAAGCGGAGCCGTGAGCTGTACCTGGAGGATTACGAGGGATTTTGTTCCGGGGCGGCCGCGGAATGATCGGTTTTCCTGCCGCGGAGATGTTTCCCGGGTGTTTCCTGGGTGTCCTCTGCGGCAGGGCAGGATAATTTGAACGGACAATTCAAGAGAAAATCATAGAATGTTGTTTGGAGGGGAAAAAGGATATGGACGGACGCAGAGAGGCAATCACGGAAGGAAGGACGGTGCTGGGACTTGAATTTGGCTCCACCAGGATCAAGGCGGTTCTGGTTGACGAGACCCACACCCCCATTGCTTCCGGTGATCATGAATGGGAGAACCGGCTGGAGAATGGAATCTGGACCTACAGCCTGGAGGATATCTGGACGGGACTTCGGGACTGTTACAGCCGTCTGGCGGCGGATGTGGAGGAGAAGTACGGCGTGAAGCTGACCCGGATCGGAGCCATGGGATTTTCCGCCATGATGCACGGCTACATGGCCTTTGATAAGGAGGACAATCTCCTGGTGCCCTTCCGTACCTGGAGAAACGGCATAACCGGTCCGGCATCGGAGGCCCTTACGGAGCTGTTTCATTACAATATCCCCCAGAGGTGGAGCATCGCCCATCTGTACCAGGCGATTCTCAATGGGGAGGAGCATGTGGAGCATGTGGCGTTTTTCACCACGCTGGCAGGCTATATCCACTGGAAACTGACCGGCAGAAAGGTTCTGGGAGTCGGCGACGCCTCAGGAATGTTTCCCATCGACCGGAAGACGGGCAGCTATGATGTTTCCATGATGGAGCAGTTTGACCGTCTGGTGGCAGACAGGAATTATCCCTGGAAACTTGGGGATATTCTTCCTGAGATTCTCACTGCCGGGGAGCCGGCGGGAGTCCTGACGGAAGAGGGGGCCAGGCTTCTGGATGAAAGCGGTCTCCTTGAGCCAGGCGTGCCGGTCTGCCCGCCGGAGGGAGACGCCGGAACCGGAATGGCCGCCACCAACAGCGTGGCCGTGCGCACCGGCAATGTGTCGGCCGGAACTTCCGTATTTGCTATGATCGTGCTGGAAAAGGAACTGAAAAAGGTGCATCCGGAGATCGATCTGGTGACGACCCCCGACGGGAATCTGGTAGGAATGGTTCATGCCAACAACTGCACTTCCGATCTGAATGCCTGGGTAGGGCTTTTCCGGGAGTTTGCGGAGAGCTTTGGCGTGAAGGCGGATATGAACCAGCTGTACGGTACTCTGTACCGGAAAGCCCTGGAAGGCGATGCGGACTGCGGAGGACTTCTGTCCTACGGGTATCTGTCCGGTGAGAATATTACCGGGGTCAGCGAAGGGCGGCCGCTGTTTGTCAGGTCCCCGGAGAGCAGCTTTAATCTGGCCAATTTCATGAGGGTCCACCTGTATACGGCGCTGGGTGCTCTGAAGGTGGGTATGGACATTCTCCTGAAAGAGGAGCAGGTGAAAATCGATTCCATTCTGGGACATGGCGGACTGTTTAAGACCAAAGGCGTAGGTCAGGGAATCCTGGCTGCCGCCATCAATGCGCCGGTGACGGTGATGGAGACGGCCGGCGAGGGCGGCCCTTGGGGCATGGCTCTGCTGGCATCCTATATGCTGCGCAAGGAGGAAGGAGAGAGCCTGGGGCATTATCTGTCCGAGAAGGTGTTTGCAGGCGCCGCAGGCGAAGAGATGAAGCCGGATGCGGCTATGGCGGCAGGCTTTGAGAAATTTATCGAGAGATATAAGAAGGGGATTCCCATCGAGCAGGCGGCTCTTGACTATCTGAGCTGATGGCAGCGGGTGAAGCCGCCTGGCAGGAGACGAAGCAGCGGATGAAGCCGCCTGACAGGAGACGAAATGGCGGATGAAGCTGCCTGACAGGCGATGAAACGGCAGATGAAGCCGCCTGGCAGGAGATGATCAGGCAGGGAGACGAACGGCTTGAGAAAAGGAGGAGATTGTCTGTGCTGGAACAGCTGAAGAAGGAAGTATATGAGGCCAATATGCTGCTTCCCCGGTATGGTCTGGTGACATTTACCTGGGGGAACGCAAGCGGGATTGACCGGGAAAAAGGGCTTTTCGTCATCAAGCCCAGCGGCGTGGATTATGACAAGCTGACGCCGGATGACATGGTGGTGATGGACCTGAAGGGAAATCGGGTGGAAGGAAAGCTGAATCCTTCATCGGACACGCCGACCCATGTGGTGCTGTACAACTGTTTTCCTGATATCGGAGGCGTAGTGCATACCCATTCATCCTGGGCCACAAGCTGGGCTCAGGCGGGGAGAGGGATTCCCTGCTACGGAACCACTCACGCGGATTATCTGTACGGGGAGGTTCCCTGCGTGAGGAACCTGACAAAGGAAGAGATTGAGCAGGATTACGAGAAAAATACGGGAATCCTTATTGCAGAGTATTTTGAAAAGAACCATCTGGATTATGAGGCTATGCCCGCAGTGCTGTGTAAAAACCACGGCCCCTTTACCTGGGGCAGGGACGCCCACACGGCGGTTCACAACGCGGTAGTATTGGAAGAAGTAGCCAAAATGGCCGCCCGATGCGAGTGGCTGAATCCGGATAACAAGCCTGCGCCGCAGGAACTGCAGGACAAACATTATTACAGAAAACACGGTGCGAATGCCTATTATGGGCAGGCAAAATGAGAAGAGGAGAGACAATCTATGAAAACAATACAGGAAAATGCCGTAAACGCTATCCGAATCCTTTCAGCGGATGCGATTCAGAAGGCCAAATCCGGACATCCGGGACTTCCCCTGGGAGCTGCGCCTATGGCCTATGAGCTCTGGGCCAATCATATGAATCATAACCCGGCGGAACCGGACTGGCCGGACAGGGACCGCTTTGTACTGTCAGGCGGCCACGGGTCGATGCTTCTGTATTCCCTTTTGCATTTGTACGGATACGGAAATCTGTCAAGAGAGGACATTATGAATTTCCGTCAGCTCGGTTCCATGACGCCGGGACATCCGGAATACCGTCATACCGTGGGCGTAGAAGCGACGACTGGTCCCCTGGGACAGGGGCTCGGCATGGCAGTGGGAATGGCTATGGCAGAAGCCCATCTGGCGGCAGTATTTAATAAAGAAAATTATCCCGTTGTGGATCACTATACCTTTGTGCTGGCCGGCGACGGCTGTATGATGGAAGGCATTTCCTCGGAGGCGCTCTCTCTGGCCGGTACCCTGGGACTGGGAAAACTGATCGTTCTCTATGATTCCAACGGAATCTCCATTGAAGGAAGTACGGATATCGCCTTTACCGAGAATGTGCAGGAGAGAGTGAAGGCCTTCGGATTCCAGACCATCACCGTGGAGGACGGCAATGATCTGGAGGCCATCGGGGCAGCCATTGAACTGGCCAAGTCTGATCTGTCCAGGCCTTCCTTCATCACGGTTAAGACGCAGATCGGCTACGGCTGTCCGGCCAAGCAGGGCAAAGCCAGCGCCCATGGAGAGCCGCTGGGCGAGGACAATATCCGCGCCATGAAGGAATTCCTGGAATGGCCGTCTCAGGAGCCTTTCTATGTGCCGCAGGAGGTCTATGAACATTACCATCAGATCGCGTTGGAGAAGGCAGACCAGTGCGCCGCGTGGAATGTGATGTTTGCGGCTTACTGTGAGGAATATCCGGAGATGGAGGCCCTGTGGAATCAGTATCATGATGAACATGAGGCCGAGATCCTCTGGGATGACGAGGAGTTCTGGAAACCGTCTGAAAAGCCGGAGGCTACCAGGGCCATATCCGGCCGGCTGATCAATTATATAAAGGATAAGCTGCCCAACATGATCGGCGGTTCCGCTGATCTGAGTCCGTCCAACAAGACCGCCATGTCCGGGATCGGGGACTTCTCCAGACAGACTCCCGAGGGAAGAAACCTCCATTTCGGAGTGAGGGAGCAGGCCATGACCGCTATCGGCAACGGCCTGGCTCTTCACGGCGGTTTGAAGCCCTACGTGGCTACATTCTTTGTGTTCAGCGATTATACGAAGCCCATGGCGAGACTTTCTTCCATTATGCAGCTGCCGCTGACTTTCGTATTCAGTCACGACGGCATCGGCGTGGGCGAGGACGGCCCTACCCATGAGCCGGTGGAACAGATGGCCATGCTGCGTTCCATGCCGAACTTCCATGCGTTCCGCCCATGTGACAGCGTGGAGACGGCGGCTGCCTGGTACAGCGCTATGACCTCCACAAGAACCCCCACAGCGCTGATTCTCACCAGACAGAATCTGGACCCGGTGGCAGGCACCGGAAAAGAGGCCCTGCGGGGCGGTTATGTCCTTGACGACTGCGAGGGAACGCCGGATGTGATTCTCATGGCCAGCGGCTCCGAGGTGAGTCTGGCGGTGAAGGCCAAGGCGGTTCTGGCAGAGGAAGGCATGAAGGTCCGTGTGGTCTCCATGCCCTGCATGGATATTTTCGAGGAACAGAGCGCGGAATATCAGGAATCGGTTCTGCCAAAGAGCGTCCGCAGGCGTGTGGCGATCGAAGCGCTCAGCGATTTCGGCTGGGGAAAATACGTGGGACTGGACGGAGCCTGCGTGACCATGAAAGGCTTTGGAACCAGCGGTCCTTACGCGAAATTGTTTGAGCATTTCGGATTCACGGTGGATAATGTAGTGAAGACGGTGAAATCGTTGTAATCATTATAATCATCAGCAGCGGGGCAGACCCGGGTCTGCCCCATTACAGCGGCTCTGATTACAGCGGCTCTGATTACAGCGGCTCTGATTACAGCGGCTCTGATTACAATAGCTTTAATTACAGCGGTCCCGATTATGGCGGCCTGCTTATACGATTATGATTGAAAAAGGAGGATTGTATTTATGAAATTTTTTATTGATACGGCCAATGTGGACGAGATTCGGGAAGCCAACGACATGGGGATCATCTGCGGCGTGACCACCAACCCGTCCCTTATCGCCAAGGAAGGCAGGGATTTTAACCAGGTAATCGCGGAGATTGCCTCTATTGTGGACGGCCCCATCAGCGGCGAAGTAAAGGCAACTACCACCGACGCGGCGGGTATGATCAGGGAGGGCCGGGAGATTGCGGCCATCCATCCCAACATGGTGGTAAAGATTCCCATGACCGCGGAAGGCCTTAAGGCGGTGAAGGTTCTCAGCGCCGAGGGAATCCGGACCAATGTGACGCTGGTGTTTACCACGGCCCAGGCCCTTCTGGCCGCCCGTGCCGGAGCCGCGTTTGTGTCCCCCTTCCTGGGAAGGCTGGACGATATCTCCACGCCGGGTATTGAGCTGATCGAGGATATCGCGGATATTTTCGCGCTCCACGACATCGAGACCCAGATCATCGCCGCCAGTATCCGCCACACGATTCATGTGATCGAGTGTGCCAGGGCAGGAGCCGACATCGCCACTGTTCCCTACAAAGTTCTGATGCAGATGGTGAAGCATCCGCTGACCGACCAGGGAATCGAGAAGTTTAAGAAAGACTATCTGGCGGTATTTGGAGAGTAGGGGGGGAATAACGCTGTAAATTTCGGCAATTTGAAACATAAATAAGAGTACTGCGGCGGGAGAAAAGCATGGCACTAAAACCCCGCCGCAGAATTTTATAAATATTTTATAGATTATTTATATTAATTATTTATGTATACTGAAGGTAAATGACGGAAAGGAGGAGCCTGGGTATGTGTTTCTGCGAGCCTGTCGGAGAGGAAGAAATCATTAAAAAGAATATGGCATTAGCAGAAAGAAAAGATTATACGGTAATAGATGTTGACGCGCTTCCGGAGGATACAAGGGCAGAGATCATCGACGGACAGATATATCTGTTTGCGTCGCCGCGAGTCATACATCAAAAAATAACAGGTGAATTGTTTTTTGAGATTCGCTCTTTT
Source organism: uncultured Lachnospiraceae bacterium (assembly GCA_947626365.1). GTDB lineage: Bacteria > Bacillota > Clostridia > Lachnospirales > Lachnospiraceae > UBA3402. Next base: position 43,582 of record CANQRW010000008.1, on the reverse strand, counting down.
ATTAAGGAGAATGGCGGGAATTGCAAGGTATTTCAGGCACCGTTGGATATCTATCTGAATCGGGATGATAAGACTCGTGTCGAGCCGGATATTTTCGTTATCTGTGATTCCGAAAAGATTCGTGAGGATGCCTGTTACGGTGCTCCGGATCTGGTTGTTGAAGTGGTGTCAAAATCCGCCAAACAGCGGGATTTCGGTATAAAAGTATTGAAATATCGTACCGCAGGAGTGCGGGAATACTGGATTATTGATCCTGTGAGAGAAAATATAACCGTATTCTGGTTTGAGAACGAAAGCCAGAATTGTCAGTACGGATTTGATGAGGAAGTAAATTTTCATCTGTTTCCTGAACTGAAGATTCGGATGGAAGAACTGATCGATAGATAGTAGAGGAGGAAAGACAATGAAGACCATTCTGTGTTTCGGAGATTCCAATACCAACGGCAGCAACCCGGACAAGGTTCCGCCCCGTCACCCTTATGAGGTACGGTGGCCCGGCAGGCTGCAGCGGCTTTTGGGAGAAGATTACTATGTGATAGAGGAGGGGCTGGGAGGCAGGACCACGGTATGGGACGACCCGCTGGAGCCCGACCGCTGCGGCAAGGATTTTCTGCCGGCGGCGCTGCGCACCCATCGGCCCCTGGATCTGGTAATCCTGTCGCTGGGAACTAACGACTGCAAAAGCATTTTCAGCGCCAGTCCCCGGACCATCACCCGGGGCATGAGCGTGCTGGTGGATATTGTGAAGCGGTTTGATTACGGCCCTGGAGGCCAGGTGCCCCGGATCCTTCTGATCTCGCCCATTCATATGGGGCCGGACGTAGCCAACAGCATTTTTGAGACTTTCAATGAAGAATCGGCGGAGAAGGTGAAGCAGCTGGCGGCCCTCTATGAGAACCTGGCTGCCCAGACCGGCTGTGAGTTCCTGGACGCGGCAAAGGTAGCCGGCCCCGGTTCCGATCAGCTTCATATGGATGGTGAGAGCCACAGAAGGCTGGCGGAAGCGCTGGCGCCGGTGATCAGAGAGATTCTGAGGTGACACAGCCCCTTTTAATGAGAAGTTTTGTTTCTGGTAGAATTGAAATACTGGATCAACTCATAGAGGATTGCGATTTCGCGTTCATTCAGCGAGGAAATATCCAGGGTGGCGGTATCCTGAAGGCCCAGCAGATAGTCGGTTGAGACCTTAAAATATCTGGCAAGCTCGATGATCAGAGCGGTAGAGGGAACGGATACTCCCATTTCCCATGCATTCACGGAACTTCTTGTGACATTCAGTTTTTTGGCCAGCATACTCTGCGTCATCTTGTTCTTTTCACGTAAGAGTTTGATCCGCTCTGCTATCATACAGATAATCCCTCCATCTAACCAATATATTATATTGGTCAAGATGATATTTCATTATCAAATTGATATTATAAATTGACAATAAGAGATTCAGCGGATATAATAGAAATCAATATCAACGAGAAGAAGGAGGTTATCTGATGAAAGCATTGGCAAGACACATGACGGCGGTTGCGCTGTTTCTGGCGGCGGCTCTATGTTCCCCGCTGACTGTCCGGGCGGCGGATCTGAAGCTGAATCCGGAGGTGCTGCGCAGGGGAGCGGAAAGCGTCTATGGAATAACGCAGGGGGATTATGATACTACCTGCGGGGAACTGTTTATCGGTATGGGACAGAGCTGCACTTATGGGGACATCCTGGACAGTCTGCAGAAATACGGCCTGGAATGGGAACATGCTCTGGCAGTAGAGAGCCAGGGCGTTGTGGCAAGGCCTGGGCTGTATCTGGGAATCTATGGCGATGAATGGATCAATTTCAGGTCGAATGTCCCGGAACCGGCAGGGGCTCCGGATATTTCTGAATTGGATAGGCAATATGGCAATTCCGATGCGGGAAATCGAAAAAAGAATGAGATCCTGAAACAGTATTATCAGACGGAAGAGTGGAAGAATTATGTGAATGCAGTGATTCAGGAGGAGAGGCAGCTTATCCTGCATCCGGATTCCCATTTCCAGATAGAGGCGTGGAACTCATGGGGAGATGACTGGCTGGGTTATCTGGAAATGGGATATGGATATTTTGTTGATGGAGATACTGCCGGTGTTTCGGTTTCCCTCGCCGACATTATGGCCCTGATCGATCACATTGAGGCCGTCAATAACGGTTCCGGGACAGGAACTGCGGAAGTCAAGGAAGTCAAGAGCGGATGGCAGTTTGAGGACGGCGCCTGGCGCTATTATGAGAACAATGCCAGGGTTACCGGGTGGAAATGGATTGACGGTTATTACTATTATTTTAAAGACGACACAAGTATGTGCCATACCTGTTTCTGGGATGTGGATGGACAGAGGTACCACTTTAATACCAATGGCCAGATGGATATAGGCTGGCAAATTATTGACGGCGCTTACTATTATTTTGAGGAAAAAGAAGGAAACGGCGCCATGGCCCGGGGGATGGTCAAGGCCATCAACGGAAATCTTTACTGTTTTGACGATGCGGGACGCATGCTTTCCAATACAGAGGTGACGGTTGATAAGATCACCTATCAGATCAGCGGGGACGGGGCAGCCGTGCGCAAAGGGACGAAATCCTTTGTTTCCAATGACATGGGAAAGAATTATCACGGAAACGCTTATTCGGATTTTGCGGTGGTAAATGGTTTTGACGCCAGCGATGTCAGGCGGCAGAAGAACAGCGTTACCTGTACAGCATATTCTGACATGCTGGTAGGCAAGATTTCGGGACAGATTGGAAAGGATGTGGAATTTGACGGCATATCCGATACAATCTGGGGTGCGAACGGAGCGAAATGGGCGTACACATCGACCATTGCCGGCAGCAAGCCGTGGTCTGCAGACCGCAGGCTCAGGGAGACCTATTACCGGGTAGCCAACGGGATGCCGGTTGTGCTGCGGTGCGGCGGACACTCGGTCGTGGCGGTAGGCCTGAAGAAAACAGCTGTACTGGAGACGCTGTCCATCGATGATATCCTGGTAGGGGATTCCGCCACCGGCCAGGTACTGACCCTCAGAGAACTGCAGGCCGCGGGATATGATATCTACCGGCCGGACACCCAGTGGAGTCTGGCGGTTCCCAGGGGAGCGGACACGAATCCGATAAGCGCCGGCTAAGATCAGGGGAATCTATTCAGCACCTGCTAAAGTTATTCCTCGTTCATTTCCTCAAAAGAAATCAGGCGAATATGGGGATTCTCTCCATAGCGGTGATATACGGCGTCCTGGAATCCGGATTTTGAGAAAAGGATGTGCCATTTGTCCGGATAGGAGAACAGTTCGCTGCGCTCCAGAAGTTTTTCCACGGTGTCGGAACCAACCGCTTCGTTTCGCCATTTGCATTCACAGAACAGAGCGGAGTGGCCCTGTACGGACATCAGGTCGATCTCTTCCTGGCATTTTTTCGTGGGATTGGTTCCCCACCAGCGTCTGATATTGCCTAAAGAGAAGGGAAGGGACGGATAGATGCGGGGAAGATACAGATATTGCCGGCATATTTCCTCAAATATGCCGCCCATGAAGTTGTCAAGCGCAGGTTTGACAGCCGTATCATAAAGAGGTTCTCCCATACCGCTGACGATAGCGTTTAAATTTGGCCGAACAAAACGATACCAGAACAGGAACATGTTATCAGTCAGCCGGTACAGAGTGCGGCGGCTGGATGGACTTTCGGTGACGGGGGTCTCTTTGCGGACAAGACCTATGGAAATCAGGGACGACAGCTGATTGCTGCAGCCGCTGGTTTCCAGACCGGTTCTTGCGGCGATTTCATTCAGGCGGCTGGCCCCGCCGGCGATGGCTGAAATAATGGACTGGTAAGTGGCCGGTTCCCGCAGTTCCTGTTTTAAGAGGTTGGACGGCTCTTCAAAAAGCCGTCCGTTTTCGTCGAAAAACAGCTGGACAATATTGTCATCCAGTGATCTGTCTGGCCGGATTCTTGATAGATATTCCGGCACCCCGCCGGTTACGCCATAGAGAACAGCCTGTTCTATGTCCGAAAATCCGGAAAGCATGGCCCTGGATTCAAAATATGTGAAGGGCTGGATCCTGAATTGAGAAGTTCTCCTGCCGTACAGGGGACTTTTATAGCCTAATACCTGGTTCTCCATGAAGCTCATGGAGGAACCGCACAGAATCAGGAATAGCCGGCTGTCCTTCCAGCATTGGTCAATATGGCTCTGCAGCATGGAAGAGATGGCGGGGCAGGAAGCGGCCAGGTATGGGTATTCGTCGATGACCAGTATCAACCGCCTGGTCTGGCAGATCTGGTCTATATAATCCAACAGCGCTTCAAAATCGCGGAATACCGGCGCAGTAATGCCCGGAGCTGTCTGTATCAGAAGCGCTTTGGACAGACCCTCCAGGTTATCCTGGGCAGTTCCTTCGATAGCTACATAATAGATGGAGTCTTTTCCGCGAAGGAACTGACGAATCAAGGTGGTTTTTCCAACCCGCCTTCGGCCGTAGAAGACAGCAAATTCAAAAGAATCCCCATTATAGGCTTTTTCCAGTTTCTGAAGTTCCCGGTCGCGTCCGACAAACATAAATGGATTCCTCCTGTCTGACAATTGATAGACAAATTACTAATCGTATAATTAGTAATTATACGATTACTATAATATAACTGGAATAAGTTGTCAAGGAGAACCGGGGTTATCGGGCAATCAGGTTCAGAAGTTTGTTTCGGATCAGGACATACGGCTGTACCAGACTGCTCTTTTTTATGGGGCGGTGAAGGGCAGAGGCGGAGGGATAATTGCGCAGGCACTGCGAAAGGATTTTCCGGTAGTAGGCGGGAGCCTTGCATTCTGCCAGATTCGAGGCCCTTGCCGCGCCCAGCCGCAGGTATAGCTTGAACTCCCGATAATCCTCGCGGGTGAACGGAGAGTGTACGTCCTCACAGTGGAAGAAATCGGCCAGCTGTCTGCTGACATAGTAGTAGAATGGACCGTCCCAGGGATGCTGCCGGCTGACCATAACAGAAAGGTCGGATTGTATCCAGTGGATATCAAGATCGGTCACTTCATTGACGGCAAGCTGATATCCGGTCAGATAATTGGCTCTGGGAATCAGGATCGCCTGAGAACCTGCATTCATAAACATAACGTTATGGGAGCAGGAACCAATGGTGGAAGCCAGGGACCGGCAGTTCAGAAGAATGTTCAGCTGTTCGGCAAAGGAGAAGCGCTCCGGGGCGATGATCCGGTAACCCTGCCGGCGGAAGAAGCGCTCCAGCTTCTGTTCGCCGATCTGCTTGGCGCCGGAGCATCTGGCATAGGTGAAATACACTTTATCGAAATCAAGACTGCGGAAATGCCGGCGTCCATAGTCCTTGATCTTCTCGATTAAATCTGCATATTCCTGAGTGAAATAACGCACCTCCCCGTCCGGAGTGTAAAAGCATTCGTCCGGAAGAATGATTTCCTGAAAGCGGGTGGGCCGGGTGACAGGAAAGAAGGCGTCCGGATTGATTCCCAGCATGCTCAGCAGCTGGCGGAAGTTGTTTCCAAAAGAGAAGCCGTCCTGGGGAATAAAGACGATCTTGTAATCTCGGAATTGCTCGCGGCAGACGTCCGAGAGGAGAAACCACATTCTGCGAAGATTATCTGTGATGCAGTGTCCCCATATTTTGTGAAACATGCCGATATAAATGACTTTTTCCGGACTGTCCGTAATCTGGGCTTCTTCCACCGGATAGGCTGCGCCGCTTTTGGTATGCAGGGCCGTGCTTTCGATATACGTTCCTTCCCGGGTCACGATACCGCCGCCGGCACATCCGCCGACGATCTTATAGGGCAGAACCGTCCCTGAGCGGAGAGTCTGGAAGGACAGCGTTTTCTCCACCTTATGGGTGACGCCAAATAAATCTGAAAAACAGTTTTTATCATACAGATGTTCAAAGTGCTCCATATTCTCAGCCTCCATTTATGTTTTGTTAATAAGCTGCAGATTTGCAGTTCTCTGTCATGTCCGGCAATGGCGTATCAGCGGAATGAATTGCCGGAAAAGCAGGGCTATTCCGCATTCATCAGTCCCTTCACCTTCGCCAGCGCGAAATTATAGTTTCGGATCCCCATATTCCGGTAATTGTTTCCGGCGTGAAGGGCGTAGTAGGCCGAAAACCAGCTGTTGGGGCGGGCAAGGGCGCTGTCCGTGATTTGCGCCTCATTGGTGGCGGAGAAAGGCAGCACGGCCTTTACTTCTTCCCAGGTCAGATCCAGGGAGGCGATGGCCGGCGCGGCATCCGCGCTGAGACCACGGATCAGAAACCGGACGTCGGATTCGCTGATGGTCTCCCGGTTCAGGTGGGAGACGTAATCCCATCCTATGACGGAACCCGGTTTGCCCCACACCAGGGCCAGGTAGAAGACGGTTACCACGGTCAGGCTGAACCGGAACAGAGGAAAGCGGGGTTTCCAGATAATGAGGGCGACGCCCGGCAGCAGCACGGCCAGCATGGCCAGGAACCACAGCACTATCAGACGTAGGTAGGTCAGATGGTAGGTGCTGACGTAGAGCATCATCCGGTAGACAGCCGAGGCCAGCATGATGGCGGTGCAGCCGCAGATGACGGTCAGAAGCACGTTCAGGATTCGGCTGGCGCGGATATATTTCAGGCAGCACAGCACCATGACCAGGTTGAGAAAGGCCACGAACAGCAGCTGGAAGAATCCCTGTCTGGCATAGGAGGAGTAGGTGTATCCCTCCGGCAGGCTGCCTTTTCCCAGAAACAGGCAGTAGATCTGGATGGCGCAGAAGACTGCGTAGACCAGAGTGATGCTGCCCATGAAGGCCAGAGCCGCCAGAGGTTCCCCGAACCTGCGGTCTTTCACTTCCGGCGTCAGAGGCTGTGCCTGACAGCAGCAGATGAGGCAGTACATGGCAAAAAAGCCGAAGCAGACCATGAAAAGAATATGAAACGCGGTTATGGGACGCATCCAGTTCAGGATGATCTCATGGACAAAACCGGAGAACACCACATCGGCCCGGCTTAAAAGGCCGGTCAGGATAAAGAGGGCCGGAACCGCGGCCAGAATTCCCGCGAGGAACGCGGCAGCGCGGCGTATTTTCCGGTTTTCCTGCTGTTTCAGGAACGATTTCAGGTGCCGGAAAGGAAGGGGGAGCTGTCCCAGGGCGTGTAACAGGTACAGAAGGATAGAAGAGAAATATTTGCCTATATTCCAGCCGGCGTCTTCATAGAACTGGTGGATGCCGAAGACACAGCCCAGAAGCACCAGAGCCAGGCCGTTGGCAGCGATCAGGGCCCACTCGGCAGTCCGGCAGGTGCCTATACCCAGAAGGATGGCGGAGCCAAGCAGAAACCAGCTTCCCCGTTTGACGGGCCGGCCCAGTTTCCGGCAGGCCAGAACCCCGCAGAGACAGGCTGCCGCCACGAACAGAGGGTAGGTGATTCCGCCCGGATTCTTATACAGGCAGAATGCGTAAATGAGGCCGAAGGCCAGGCTCAGGCCGGCAAAGTAGGAAAAGTTTAGTCGGACAGGCTCCAGACGCCGGTTTTTCAGCGGCTCATCCGCAGGCAGAAGGGCCGCCCCGGCTGGATGTTCTGCAGTCGATGCTTGTGCCGTCTCCGGAATATCCGGTTCTCCCGGAATCAGGATGTTCTCATTCATGTTCATAACTAACACCTCCGTTAATCTTTCTCATATCTTATGATGTCTCCCGGCTGGCAGTCCAGCGCCCTGCACAGGGCCTCCAGGGTGGAGAAACGAATGGCTTTTGCCTTGTTATTCTTCAGAATGGACAGGTTGGCCATGGTGATATCCACTTTCTGAGACAGCTCCGTAAGTCCTATCTTTCTCTGTGCCATGACCACATCCAGATCGATAATGATTCCCATAGACGCCTCCTCTATATGGTCAGGTCGTTTTCTTCCTTGTACCGGATGGCTTTTTCAAAGACCTGGCACAGGACCAGGCTGAACAGTCCGGCGATGGAGAAGACGATGATGATAACGGCGGTAGCGGGGGTGGGCATGAAAAAGAGCCGCGCCAGGGACAGAATGGCGATGACGAAGCTGTATCCGGCCATCTTTCTGAGAGAAACGGCGTTGGCGGTGACGAAGGCGTCGTCAGCCAGCACCGTGTCAAACATCCGCCGCAGCTGCCGGACGATCAGCAGGCTCATGACGCCGGACAGCAGGTAGAGAACCGTCAGGGGCAGATAGAAGGCGCGAAACTCCTTGATATAAGTTCCCACCAACTTGAAAAGCAGCGGTAGTGACAGGGTTACCAGGATGCCCAGCCAGAACATGACATCCAGAAGCAGTTTGGTAAATCGTGTAAGTCGCTGATCCATGAAAATCCCTCCGTTTTCTGTGCGGCAGTTTGAGTCCTTTCGGTCCGCCTTTTCACAATCCTAACACGCGGCTACTTGCCATCCTAGCACATGGATTATCAAAAATCAATAGAATTTTATCGAAATTCGATAAATTAATATTGTTCCATGATAAAACTTAAGAAAATGATAAAAATTTGAAATTCCGGTTGCATTTTCCGAAACGGCGTAGTATACTACCTAACGGTTAAATAACTAACTATCAGCCAACTAACTGCATGGCTGATGTACAGGAGGTGAAGCGCAGTGGACGAAGGCAGAAAACGGGAATCAGCGACGGCAGAGGAGAAGATGCTTCACAAGTATATGAAAGTGGGCCGCTGCCACCGGTCGGTGCTGGAGAGGTGCCTGAATTCGACAGGTGTTTACCGGAGCCAGCACCGGATTCTCATGTGCATCTCAGATCATCCCAATATTTCCCAGACGGAATTAGCCCAGTTAAATGATGTGACGGCGGCTACCATAGCGGTGACTTTGAGCAAGCTGGAGAAGGGCGGCTATATCTGCCGGGCGGTGGATGAGTCCGATAAACGGTACAATCAGATTCTTCTCACGGAGAAGGGCGAACAGGTGGTGAAGGAGAGCCGCCGGATCTTTCAGGAGGTCGAGACCACCATGTTTCAGGGATTTGCGAAGGAAGACTTCGAGATCATGCTGGTCTTGTTTGACCGGATCCTGGAGAATCTGAATTCCATCGACCCGGACAGGTGCCGGGGGGACGCGGGTTCAGGTTCCGGACCTGCCCCAGGGCAGACCGGATGAACCGGGGAAACCGGTCTTGGATCATATGACAGAAAGGAAAGCGAGGTAATAAGGTTTGAAACGGTACAAAAAATACATTATGCCCTATCTGGCGTCCTTTATCCTGGCGCCGGTCCTGATGCTGTCGGAGGTGGTGGGCGAGGTGGCCCTGCCCAGGCTTATGTCCCTCATCATCAACAACGGCGTGGCAAACCATGATACAGGCTATATTATCGCCGTGGGACTGTGCATGATCGGCATGGCCCTGGTGATGATCATCGGCGGCGTGGGAGGAGCCTATTTTTCCTCCAAGGCGTCCATCTGTTTTACCAGTGATTTAAGAGACGACCTCTTTGCCAAGGTGCAGGAGTTCTCTTTCAATAACATCGACCAGTTCAGCACCGGCTCCCTGGTGACCCGGCTGACCAACGACCTTCAGCAGATTCAGATGGTAGTCATGATGTTTTTGCGGATGGCCTTCCGTTCTCCCGGCATGTTTGTGGGGGCTCTGATCATGGCTCTGACCATGAACGCCAGGCTGGCAGTCGTGATCCTGGTGGTGATTCCCCTGCTGTCGGCGGCTATCGCCTTTCTGATGATCACGGCCTACCCGCTGTTCGGCATCATGCAGCAGAAGATCGACCGGCTGAATTCCGGCATTCAGGAAGCCCTGACCAATGTGCGTGTGGTGAAATCTTTTGTCCGCGAGGACTTTGAGAAAGATAAATTCCGGGCCATGAACCTGGATTTGAAGGAGAGCAGCTTAAAGGCCATGAATATTGTCATCGCCACTATGCCTGTGATGATGCTGGCCATGAATATCACCACTCTGGTGGTGGTCTGGAACGGCGGCAACCTGATCATTGCCGGCGATATGCCTGTGGGAGACCTGACGGCCTTCACTACCTACATTGTCCAGATCCTGTCCTCTCTTATGATGCTGTCCATGGTATTCTTAAACGGCGCCCGCGCCATGGCTTCCGTGAAGCGTATCAATGAGGTCATGGATACCCAGATCGATCTGACAGACGAGAACGCTTCCCGGAAGGATCTGCAGGTGCAGAAAGGCCGGATAGAGTTTCAGGATGTCAGCTTCAGCTACAGCGCCGACGCCGACGAGAAGGTGCTGGAGCATATCAGCTTTACGGTAGAGCCGGGGAAGATCGTGGGCATCATCGGCACCACCGGAAGCGGCAAGACCACCCTGGTGCAGCTGATTCCCAGGCTATACGACGTAACGGAAGGCCGGGTCCTGGTGGACGGCGTGGACGTGCGGGATTATTCCCTGAGAAATCTCCGCAACGGCGTAGGCATGGTTCTCCAGAAGAACGAGCTGTTCTCCGGAACCATTGAGGAAAATCTGCGGTGGGGCGATGAGCAGGCTTCCATGGAGGAAGTTCGGAAGATGGCCGAAAGCGCCCAGGCAGACGAGTTCGTCCAGTCCTTCGCGGACGGCTATCAGACGGAGATCGAGCAGGGCGGCACCAATGTGTCCGGCGGACAGAAGCAGAGGCTGTGTATCGCCAGGGCCCTGTTAAAGCGGCCCAAGATCCTGATCCTGGACGACAGCACCAGCGCTGTGGATACGGCTACGGAGGCGAAGATCCGGGAGGCATTCCACACCACCCTGAAGGATACCACCAAGATCATCATCGCCCAGAGGATCGGTTCCGTGGAGGAGGCGGATCAGATTCTGGTCATGGACGACGGAAAGATCATCGGCATGGGGACCCATGAGGAACTGCTTGCCTCCTGCGAGGCTTACCAGGATATCTATTACTCCCAGAGAGACCAGGAAAGGCAGGTGAGCGCGTGATGAGCGGAATGAACGAAATGAACAGGAAAAAGGAGAGCCGTGGGGCGGTCGGAACGAGAGCCGTGACCGGAACCGACAACGCCGCCCGCGTGGAAAGCCTGAAGCGCCGCTACGGAAAGCACGCGCCGTCCTCTATGGGAATGGGAGGTCCCGGCAGGGGACCGGGAGGCCCGGGCCGGAGAGGCGCCCAGAACCTGCCCAAGGTGAAGCCCAAGAATACGGGGAAAACCATCAAAAGAATCTTCGGTTATCTGGAAGAAGATAAGCTGAAGATGATGACGGCCTTTCTGTGTGTGCTGGTCAGCACTGTGACCAACCTGGCCGGCTCCTATATGCTGCGGCCCATTATCAACACCTATATCGCGCCTGCGGACGGCAGCCGGGGCGACGCCAGGGGACTTCTGGGGGCCCTGTTTGTGATGGCGGCGGTCTACGCGGCCGGAGTGGCGGCCAACTACATTCAGGCGAAAACCATGCTGACCATCGCCCAGAACGCCCTGCAGCGGATCCGAAACGACCTGTTCGCCAAGATGCAGGAGCTGCCGGTGCGGTTTTACGACAACAACAATAACGGCGATCTGATGAGCCGTTTTACCAATGATGTGGATGTGCTGGGACAGATGCTGTCCGGAACCCTGGTGCAGCTGTTCTCCGGCGCCCTGAGCATCGTGGGGACCCTGGTGCTGATGATCTACACCAATATCTACCTGACGGTGGTCACTCTGGTCATGATCCCGGTCATGCTGAAGGCAGGCGGAGCCGTGGCCAAGCGGAGCCGGAAATATTTCTCCGCCCTCCAGGCGTCTCTGGGCGCGGTCAACGGCTATGTGGAGGAAACGGTCAGCGGCCAGAAGGTAGTGAAGGTATTCTGCCATGAGGACATTGCCAAAGAGGAGTTTTCCATATTAAATAAGGATCTGCGGGAAAATCAGATCCGGGCCCAGTTCTTCGGCGGAATCATGGGGCCGGTCATGAACTGCTTAAGCCAGGTGAATTATTCCCTGACGGCCTGCGTAGGCGGCCTGCTGTGCGTGTTCCAGAACTTTGACGTAGGCGGCCTGACGGTATTTTTGAATTTCTCCAGACAGTTCAGCCGCCCGGTCAATGAGATTTCCATGCAGGTGAGCCAGGTGTTCTCGGCCATCGCCGGCGCGGAGCGTGTCTTCGCGGTGATGGATGAGCAGCCGGAGCCTGCGGACGATCCGGACGCGGTGGTCCTCGATCCCATGCAGGGTCATGTGGTGCTGGACGACGTAACCTTCGGATACAATCCGGATAAGGTAATCCTTAAGAATATCAGCCTTTACGCCAAGCCGGGCCAGAAGATTGCTTTCGTAGGCTCCACCGGTGCGGGCAAGACTACCATCACCAACCTGATCAACCGGTTTTATGATATCCAGTCCGGTTCCATTACCATTGACGGCGTGGATATCCGCCATCTGAAGATGGATAACCTGCGGCAGAATATCGCCATGGTTCTTCAGGATACCCACCTGTTTACAGGGACCGTCCGGGAGAATATCCGCTACGGCAGGCTGGACGCCACCGACGAGGAGGTAATCCAGGCGGCCAAGACGGCCTCCGCCCACTCCTTTATCATGCGTCTGCCCAAGGGCTATGACACTATGCTGAAAGGGGACGGAGCCAACTTAAGCCAGGGTCAGAGGCAGCTTCTCAACATTGCCAGGGCCGCCATCTCTAAGGCGCCGGTGCTGATCCTGGACGAGGCCACCAGCTCCGTGGATACCAGGACGGAGCGGCACATCGAACACGGTATGGACCGGCTGATGAAGGACCGCACCACCTTCGTCATCGCTCACCGTCTGTCCACGGTCCGCAACGCCAACGCCATCATGGTGCTGGAGAAGGGGCAGATCATTGAGCGGGGCGACCATGACGAGCTGCTTGCCATGAAAGGCCGGTACTATGAGCTTTACACCGGCATGACGGAACTGGACTAAAGAAGAAATATATGGAGGCACGGACGCGCGCTGACGCAGTGATTGAGCGTACTGCGTCTGTGCCGGGAGGTATGTATGAAAGCATCTGATGTTGACAGTCAGAAACATTATATCCGAATGACTACGGCTCCGGTAGGGCCGCTGGTGATGTCTTTAGGTCTTCCGGCGATAATGACGCTTTTGATTTCCAGTATTTATAATCTGGCGGATACCTTTTTTGTAGGCCGCCTGGGAACCAGCGCCACGGCGGCGGTAGGCGTGGTATTTTCCATTCCCATGGTATTAAACGCCCTGGGATTTCTGGTGGGAACCGGCGCTTCCAGCCTGCTGTCTCAGTTTCTGGGGGCAAAGAAGCAGAAGGAGGCCGATACGGTGGTCAGCACCGGCTTTTTCCTGGGCTTTTCCTTCGGCATAGCCGTAGCTTTGGTGGGATTTATCACCGGCAGCTCCCTGATGCGCCTTCTGGGGGCCACGGACACGATTCTGCCCTACGCCATGGATTATGGCAGATACATTTTTATCGGCGGGCCTTTTGCGGCCAGCACCCTGACGCTGGCCCAGTGCCTGAGAGGAGAGGGCCTGAGCCGCCAGTGCATGATCGGTCAGGTCAGCGGCGGCGTGCTTAATATGATTCTGGATCCGCTGTTCATCTTTGTCTTTCATCTTGGGATCAAGGGCGCGGCCATAGCTACCGCTTTAAGCCAGATCATTGCCTGGGGCATTCTGCTCAGCTATTATCTGAGGGGCATTACTCAGGTTCGGATTTCCATACGCAATATGGCCAGAACCGGCATGGAATACCGAAAACTGTTTATCACCGGATTTCCCAGCCTGTGCCGCCACGGCACCAACATGCTGTCCAACGTGGTGCTGAACTGGGTAGCAGGAGGCTGGGGCGACGCGGCTATCGCGGCCATGAGCGTGGCCGGCCGGATTCTGTATCTGTCCAACTCGGTGTCCAACGGAATCGGCCAGGGGGCCCAGCCGGTCATCGGTTATGCCCATGGGGCAGGCAACAAGAAGCGGGTGGGCGAAGCGTTCTGGGTGACAGTGAAGATTGGAATCCTGAGCATGTGCTTCTTTGGCGCCATCGGATACATCTTTGCGCCCCAGCTGATCGGAATTTTCCGCGACGATCCGGAGGTCATCCGCATCGGGGCGCTGGCCCTGCGGCTGATCTGTTTCGGCATGCCGTTCGCCACCTTTATGGCGGCCGCCAGCACCCTTCTGCAGGTAATCGGCCAGCCTCTTAACAGCAGTATCCTGGTGTTCAGCCGGCAGCTGTTCTTCTACATACCGATCCTGCTGATCCTGCCCAGGCTCATCGGCCTTCTGGGCGTCCAGGCGGCAGGTCCCCTGGCGGATGCCCTTACATTTCTGGTGGCCCTGCCCATTGCCCTGAAATATTTCGGCAGGCCGGTGTTAAAGAGTGGCGGACAGAATTCGTAAAGGTCAGCAGGGCGAAGAGCGGGCGGCAAATTTTGTGAAAAAGGTGAAAAATCCGCGGAAAAGCGGTTGACGGGGTTTTCGGCTTGTCATATGATGAAAAGGGAAGGGAGGGGCAGCGTATGAAGCAGGTAAAAATCTTTTTATTTGGAATCGGAGGCTATGGTTCCTTCTATGTCAATGCACTGTCAGACTGGAAGGACAAGGATGTAGTGATTGAGGGAATCTGTGAACTGATGCCCGGCATGGAGGAGCGTTTTCCCATAATTCGGGAGAGGCAGATACCGATCTATAAGAGTCCGGAAGAGTTTTACGCCCAGCATCAGGCAGACCTGGCCATCATCTCCACGCCCATCCATCTGCACCATCCCCATGTGAAGGCATGTATCGCCCATTCCAATGTGCTGGTGGAGAAGCCGGTCTGCGCGGTGCTCTCAGAGGCGGAGGATATGCTTCGGTGGGAGCAGGAGACAGGGCATTTTGTGGCTGTAGGGTATCAGCTCAACTATGACCGGAACTTAAATGCCCTGAAGCGGGATATCCTGTCGGGAAAGCTGGGGAAACCGGTCTGTATGAAGGCTCTTCAGGCGTTTAAGAGAGGATACAATTATTATCATCGGAATAATTGGGCCGGAAAGCGGATAGTGGACGGCTGTCCGGTGAACGACAGCCCGGTCAACAACTCCAGCGCTCACCAGTTCCAGAACATGCTGTTCCTTCTGGGGGACGCCATGGATCGCGCCGCCGAAGTGAAGGCGGTGGAGGCAGAGCTTTACCGGGCCGGCAGCTATGTGGAGAATTTTGATACGGCGGCTTTGAAGGTGACCACTGCCGAAGATGTGCCGGTCTATTACTATACGACCCACAACATGGAGGCGGATCAGTGGGGCCCCATGTCCGAGTTCTGTTTTGAAAACGCGGTGGTATATCTGGGAAAGGATTACGGCCAGGGCCCTCTTATGGATTATGTGGCCGAGTGGAAGGACGGGACGGTGCATGATTACGGCCCCGTTCCCACGGCGTGGAGCATGCAGAAGCTGGAGGACGCCATTGAATGTGCCAGAAACGGCGGACATCCGGTCTGTACGGTGCAGGCGGCTATGTCCCACCTGCGGACGGTCCTCTGGCTGTCGGAGATGCCGGTCTATCCAGTCAGCGAAGAGGCGCTGATTCTGGAGGAAAAGAACGGAGATACGTTTTATCGGATCAGGGACCTGGAGAATATTTTCAGCCGGTGCTATGAGGAAAAATCCCTGCCGGGAGGAAGGATTCCGGTGGAAGAGTGAGTAAACGGCCCTGAGAAAAAATGGAAACGGGCTGTTGTCAGGACCGCGGATACCGCGGAGAAAGGAGTATTGCGCATGAAAATTACATGGTTGGGACATTCCTGTTTCAGGATTGAGTCGGAGGGATACGCTATAGTGCTGGATCCTTACGAGGACGGTTATGTGCCGGGACTTAAACCCCTGAGGACGGAGGCCAATGAGGTGCTGTGCAGCCACGGCCACGGCGACCATGGGGCGGTTCACGTGGTTGCGATAAAGGAGGGCGGTGTGTCTCCCTTTATGATTCAGACCATTTCCACCTACCATGACGATGTGCAGGGAGCCAAGAGAGGCCCCAACATCATTCACATTCTGGACGACGGCACCTGCCGCGTAGCCCATCTGGGAGATCTGGGCTGCGGCCTTACGGAAGAGCAGGTTCAGATCCTTAAGGGCGTGGATGCCCTTCTGATTCCTGTGGGAGGGTTCTTTACCATCGACGCGAAGCAGGCGAAGGCTGTGGTAAATCAGATTCAGCCCGTTGTGACGATTCCCATGCATTATCGGAGCGGCAGCTTCGGCTTTGAAGTCCTGGGAACCCTGGATGAGTTTACGGCGCTCTGCGATGATGTGGCGGAGTACGAGGGAAACAGCCTGGAGATCACAAAAGGCATGCCCAGACAGACGGCGGTGCTGAAACTGTAAATGAGGCCGCGCCGGGCAGAACGGCGCGCTTCACTCGGCTGAAACACGGCGCTTCAACGGCGCAAAAGCTGAAAAAACCGGTTGACATTTTATCCAAACCATGTTATAGTGTCTAAAGTTATGTGAGCAACGCACAGGAAAGTAGGTTATCCACCTCACCTCGGCACGAGTAAGTGACCCTGGTTCATAGACAGGAGACATGGTTTGGATTCCATGGGATTATCTTGGTGGATAGATTTATGCTATCCACTTTTCTGTTACGTCAATACGCAAACAGGGTACCAGTGACGCTTTGCTTGTATTACGTCAGTATGCAAGCAAAGCGCCAGTGACGCTTTGTTTGTATTGTATCGAAGTATATAACATAACGAAACGGGCGGATCTTGCGGGCTGCCCGGTCAAAATGCGATTCCAATATTAAAAAGATGCGGAGGTGTACGACAATTAGCGAGTTAATGATCAATGAGCAAATCAGGGACAAAGAGATTCGTCTGATCGGCGAGAATGGAGAGCAGTTAGGTATCATGTCGCCCAGGGAAGCGCTGCAGCTGGCCCAGCAGGCTGATCTTGACCTTGTGAAGATTGCTCCCGGTGCGAAACCGCCGGTCTGCAAGATCATCGATTACGGCAAATACCGTTATGAGCAGGCCAGAAAAGAAAAGGAAGCCAGGAAGAAGCAGAAGGTGATCGAGGTGAAGGAAGTGCGTCTCACCCCGAATATTGACACCAACGACCTGAATACCAAGACGAACGCCGCCAGGAAGTTTCTGGAGAAGGGCGACAAGGTGAAGGTGACCCTGCGTTTCCGGGGCCGTGAGATGGCCCACATGTCGAAATCCAAGTACATTCTGGATGATTTCGCACAGGCATTGTCTGACATCGCTGTCGTTGACAAGCCATCCAAGGTGGAAGGAAGAAGCATGGTGATGTTTTTATCTGCAAAACCATCGAAATGACAATAGAAGGAGGAAATCAATCATGCCTAAAATGAAGACCAGCAGAGCGGCTGCAAAGCGTTTCAAAGTGACGGGAACCGGGAAACTGGTGAGGAACAAAGCTTACAAATCCCACATCCTTACGAAGAAATCCACCAAGAGAAAGAGAAATCTTAGAAAAGATATCGTGACGGATGCGACCAACGCAAAAGTAATGAAGAAGATTTTACCATACTTATAAGATTTCGGATTCGACAAGGAGGGAAATAACCGATGGCAAGAGTAAAAGGCGGATTAAACGCTAAGAAAAGACATAATAGAGTATTAAAGCTGGCTAAGGGTTACAGAGGCGCCCGTTCCAAACAGTATCGTGTGGCCAAGCAGTCTGTGATGAGAGCGCTGGCCAGCTCCTATGCAGGAAGAAAGCAGAGAAAGAGAGAGTTCCGCAGCCTGTGGATTGCCCGTATCAATGCAGGCGCGCGTCTCAACGGTCTTTCCTACAGCAGGTTCATGTACGGCCTGAAGAAAGCCGGCGTTGAGCTGAACCGCAAGGTTCTGTCCGATATGGCGATCAACGACGCGGAAGGCTTCACCAAGCTGGCCGAACTGGCCAAGAGCAATCTGGCATAATCGAAGAATGGTCATAGACAAACTGATTCAGTTCCACCGTCTCTCTTTTTCTGAGGCGGTGGAACTGTTGGCATATACGGGCGATGCGGAAGCTACGGAGCGGCTTGGGGCGGAGGCCCTTAAGCTTCGCCGGATGTATTACGGCGACAAGGTCTACACCAGGGGCCTGATCGAGTTTACCAATTACTGTAAGAATAACTGTTATTACTGCGGGATCCGCCGGGACAATAAAAACGCGGTCCGCTACCGGCTGACCGCGGAGGAGATTCTGGACTGCTGCGACAACGGCTATGAGCTGGGGTTCCGCACCTTTGTCCTCCAGGGAGGAGAGGATCCCTATTATACCGACGACCGGATGGTTGAGATCATAGAGAAGATCAAAGGCCGGTATCCGGACTGCGCCCTGACCCTGTCCATCGGTGAGAAATCCTATGAGACCTACCGGCGGTTCCGGGAGGCGGGAGCCGACCGGTATCTTCTGCGCCATGAGACGGCCGACGACGCCCATTACCGGTCTCTTCATCCGGAGACCATGAGCCTGGCGGCGCGGAAGCAGTGCCTGTACGATCTGAAATCCCTTGGTTTTCAGGTGGGCGCGGGATTCATGGTAGGAAGCCCGGGACAGACCAGGGAAACCCTGGCGGAGGACTTGGTATTTCTTCAGGAACTGAATCCGCAGATGATTGGGATTGGGCCCTTTATTCCGCACCATGAGACCAGGTTCGCGGATCAGCCGGCAGGCAGTGTGGAACTGACTCTGTTCCTTCTGGCGGTTCTCCGAATTCTGTTCCCCAGGGTGCTTCTCCCGGCGACCACGGCTCTGGGTACGCTGGATCCCAGAGGAAGGGAGAAAGGCCTTGCCATGGGAGCCAACGTGGTCATGCCCAATCTGTCCCCGGTGAAGAATCGTAAACAGTATGATCTGTACGACAATAAGATCTGTACCGGCGAAGAGGCGGCGGAGTGCCGCGGCTGCCTGGAGCGGAGAGTGGCATCGGCGGGATTTCAGCTGGTGGGGGAGCGGGGAGACTACGCAGAGGGCTGACGAAGCGCGAATTGCGGGTGAAGATTAGATACACACAGGGAGAGTTCATACTCGCCGTAAGCGGTGTGAAAGAGCGTGCATGACTGCGTTACGCCGTCACGGAGCAGGGTGAGGGCAGATGTCTGCGTTCCAAGCTGTTCCGGCGCGGGGCCAGAGGCGGCCATGCGGATTTCCGGCCATTCCGGCGCGGGGCCAGGTGCGGCCATGCGGATCTCCGGCTGTTCCGGTGCGGGGCCAGAGGCGGCCATGCGGATTTCCAGCCGTTCCGGCGCGAGGCCGAGGCCTTCGCCGGTCATTTTCATATAGCTTTCTTTGAGGGTCCAGAGCGTGAAAAAACGCCTCTGGGCCTCTTTGTCGTCCCGGGCATTGCGCAGATATGCGCGTTCGCCCGGGCAAAAGATGCGCGGCGCGATCTCTAAGGGCGCGTCTTTGACCAGCTCGATGTCGCAGCCTACCGGCACGCCGCTCACGGCGCACAGGGCCAGGTCGCCTGCGTGGGACAGGCTGAAAAAAATACCGTCGCAGCAGAGTTTGCCGCGGCTGTCCGCGATGACGTCCTGCGCCTGAAAGCCGCGCGCGGCCAGCATATTTTCCATCAGCCGCCAGACGCCAAGGCTGCGCCTGCGGTCCTCCGGGCGCCGATAGCGCAGGATATAAGCCTGACGCCAGGCTGGAATGCCTGTGAGGGCAGAGGCGTTCGTCAAAGGATCGGGAAGGGATGAAACGTCCGAAAGCGCGTACTCAACCATGGTCGGCCTCCTGCTGTTTCAACTGCCGCTTCAGCGAGACCTCCACAGTCGTGTTGTTCAGATCGAGGACACGCATATACTGCACCTTGTCCGATATGCGCTTGACCAGTTCGATTCCGTGTATATCGAACGCATCCGAATCCGCCGTGTAATGAGTGGGATCGAAGGGGATACCATTGTCACGGGTACGCAGGATCAGCGAGTCCGGCGTGATGCTCAGGTTGATGTCGATGGAGTGGACGTGCCGGCCGCCGTACTGAATGATATTGACTGCCATTTCCTCCGCGGCGATGGCGATCAGGTTCGCTTTCAGCGGATCGACGCCGCAGTTTTCGCAGAACGCGGTGATTTCGCTGGGCACGCGGGCTGTTTCCTCAATGACCGGATCGATGGAAAGGTCCAGGACATGTTCGTCCTGGGCAGCGGGCAGCAGGAAAAGATCCCGGCTGTGATACCGGCACCGGCGAAAGACCGTGACGGCAAGTACGGTCACCGCCTCGCCAAGGATCAGCGCGATCATCAGCGCGCGCAGCCGCCCGGCCTCCCCCGGACCGGCCAGGAAAACCAGCAGAAACGCCAGGGGCAGCACGGCCACGCAGCTGCGAAGGGATGTTACCAGCGAGGCCAGATTTCCCTTCTCCGTACTCTGGTAATAGTTCATCAGAAAACTGTTGAACAGATAGAAGGGCAGGCTGAAGAGAAAAATGCGCAGGGACGATACCGCCATGCCAAGCAGGGGATCGTCTGTGATACCGAAAAAGCCTGCCGCCTGCCGCGTAAATATTGCCAGCAGCGCTATGAATACCGCCAGTACCCCATAGCTGTAGCAAAGCACGTTTCTGGCAAGGACGCGCACTCCGAAGTAGTCCTTTTCGCCGTAGATCACGCCGCCGATGGATGAGAGAGTGCCGATGATGCCGCCGGCAAGCATCTCTACGATCAGCACAATGTTGTCGCAGATGGTAAACACCGCCATGGCGTCGCTGCCCATGGCGCGCATGATCATCGTATTGAGGGCAAGACTGCGCACCGTGTCGAAAATCATGTACATCAGCGTAGGCAGCCCCATGCCAAGGGCCAGCTTAAGCGACGCCGGCAGCTCCTTCTTCGGCGCGATAAAATGCAGCATGCGCTTGGACGAGCGCAGATACGGGATAAGCACAACGGATGCCAGGGCGTATCCCAATATGGTGGACAGCGCCGCTCCCGCCGTACCCAGGGTTGTAAACTTAAGTAGCAGATAGTCCAGGGTAAGGTTGATGACGTTGGAGGCAATGACGTAGGCGGAGGCAATATTCGGGAAGTTGTCCACGGCCACGTAGTTGATAAACTGCAGGACGACGCCGATGACGGGCGCGCCTAAGAGCGTCACCCGCACAAAGGCGCTTACGTCTCCTTCCAGCGGACCGCCGCCGGTGAGCAGCCGCGCAAAAAGCGGGGAAAAGACCGAGAGCAGCGCAAACACCACGCCGCAGGCCGCGCTTACCAGAAATGTGGTGGAAAACACGCGGTCCGCCTGCTCCCGCTGCCGGCGGCCCAGCAGCATGCCTGCCGCGATGCTGCCGCCGACAGCCAGCACATATCCCGGCAGTTCCATGATGTTGTCCGCCGTCATGCCGATCTGGACGGCGGACATGGCGTCCGTGCCTAATATGTTGCCCACAAGCATGATGTCCACCACATTGCCGATCTGCAGCGACGCCGTGAGCATTACGCTGGGCAGCAGATACTGCCACAGCTTGGTTTTGATCAGTTTTTCATTTCTCTTCAGCATATTCATACCCTCGGATTATCGAAAAATCCCAGCGTATCCAGGGCGCGGATGGCATTTTCCAGGTAGGCGTCGTCCGTGATGGGCCATTTGTAATTCAGACGGTAAAGCGCCCTGGCGGTAAAGTCGTTGACCGCGGGAATCTCGTATCGCGCCGAACCGTCGCCGCTGTCATAAGCGATCAGGCCCAGTACCGTTCCGCTGAGTTCCGCATGTTCGGAGGCTTCACGCAGTGTCGCGGCAAAGACTTCATCCGGAACAATATCGATGGCGAAGCCGTAGGCGCGCATAGCGTAGATCACGTCGGACATATAGAGGGAATGGCTGTTGTACGCATGGAAGACGGTGAAGCCGCCCTCGCAGGCCGCCAGGGTCAGAACCGCTGCCGCCGTGGAGTCGATGGGCGAAAACTCCGCCGGAACGTGCATTGCGCCCATGGGGAACTGTCCCAGGGCCTTATAGGCCTTGAGGGTGCGCATGAAGCCGTTTGTGACGAAATTGATCTGGAACTCTCCGTCGGAGCGGCGGCTCATCAGGTTGCCGACCCGCAGGATCCGTCCGTCCAGACCGCCCTGCGCGCACGCTTCAAGTACTGTACGCTCCGCGAGGAATTTGGAATGGACATAGGCGTTGTCCAAGATCTGGCCGAAGTACAGCTCGTTCTCGCCCATCCGTTTGTCAGCAAGGGACGTGCGCTCATCCCCCTCGCCTGCGACAGACGTAGTGGAAATCTGTACAAAACGCTTTCCGGACGCCCTGCACATTGCCACAAGGTTTTCAACGCCGCCTACATTGATACGGTCCAGCGAGTCGTCGCTGACGAAGTGCTTGACGCAGGCCGCGCAGTTGATGACTACGGAACAGTCCAGGTCCGCAAGGGCTGCCACAGCCTCGCGGTCGGTAATGTCGCCTTCCACGCAGACAATGCGGTCCCGGAAGGCCTCCTCGCAGGGATCGCTGAAGTAGTAGTCGAGCATGGACATCAGGCGTTTTTCACAGGCCGCGTGGCGGCCCCTGCGCATAAGACAGTACACCTTGCCTGTATAGTTGTTCAGGAACTCCCGCAGCACATGGATGCCGAGAAAACCTGTCGCGCCGGTCAGCAGGATATTGCCCAGGCGGCCGGGCAGAACCTCCGCAAGCCGCGTTTCCGCGTTCTTCTCAAGCAGCTCGTTGATGGCTGTGTAATCATAGGTGTCCGCGCCGTCTGCCTGCGTCTCAGCATTCTTCCTAAGCCGCCCGCTGACAGCCGCATAGCCGTGTCTGCCTACGCTGTCTGCCTGTGTCTCAGCGTTCTTCTCAGGCCGTCCGCCGGCAGCCGCGTGATCGTATGCGTTCACATTCGTGTCCTCTGCCTGCTGACTGCCGCCGCGGCCCTTGGCTGCCAGCCCGGCCAGCATCGCGGGGGTGGGGCAGGCGAATACATCCTTGTAGGCAATGGGATAACCCTTGTTCAGCGCGTACATGGCGATCCGGGTGGCGCTGAGAGACGTGCCGCCGATCTCAAAGAAGTCGTCGGTGGCTCCGACCCGCTCCAGCCCGAGGATTTTGGCAAACTGTTCGCAGAACTCCGCCTCCAGCTCGCTGGAAGGCGCCACATACTCCCGCTGCGCCGCGGCGTACTGGATGTCGGGCAGGAGCTTTTTGTCAGTCTTGCCATTGGGGGTGAGGGGCATTTCGTCCAGCTGCATCAGGGCGCCGGGCACCATGTAGGCCGTCAGAGTCTCCCGCAGCCGCGCCGTCAGATCAGCCAGATCGACGGTTCTGTCGGCGGTGAAGTAGCCTGCCAGATAGTCTTCGCTGCCGTTATTGCGCACGATCACCTTGCTCATGCGGACGCCCTCGTAAGCGTTGATGGCGCTTTCAATCTCATCCAGCTCCACCCGCAGGCCCCGCAGCTTCACCTGATTGTCCAGGCGGCCCAGGAAATCGATCTCTCCCTTTTCCGTCCATCTGGCCAGGTCGCCGCTGTGGTACGCCTTCAGGCCCTTCATATGGAAGAAGGCCTCCCGGGTCTTGTCGGGCAGATTTACGTAGCCCCGGCCTACGCCGGCGCCGCAGATGACCAGTTCGCCCTTAAAGCCCACAGGCAGCACATGTTTTCCGGAATCCATCACATAGAACTTAACGTTGGACAGCGGCACGCCGATGGTGATCTTGTCTGTGTCGTTTAAGAATTTCGTGGAGCAGCTGACGGTACACTCCGTCGGGCCGTAGCCGTTGGCGATAAAGGCCGTCGGGTTGATGGCGCGGATCTTGCCGTAGAGCGCCGGCGGGAACGCCTCCGCTCCGAAATCGAAGGCCTTCAGATACGCGATAGCGCCGCGCATCTGTTCCAGGTCGATCACATTGGATAAAAATGAGGGCGTGCAGGTCATGAAATCTACCCTGTTTTCTTCCATGAGTTTGGCAAGCGCCACCGGGTTGTGGATTTCTTCCTCCGTGGCCATGCAGACCGTCAGGCCGTTGCACAGGGGGATAAATTCCTCCATCACCGAGACGTCGAAGGTGATGGCCGCCAGCGCCAGGGACACGGAAGCGTGGTTCGTGTAGTTAGTAATCTCGATATTGCGCGGGTTGGCGTTCACGAAATTGCACAGGTTCCGGTGTTCAATCATAACGCCCTTGGGCTTGCCCGTGGAGCCGGAGGTATACAGACAGTAGGCCAGGGCGTCCACATCAATCGTCCGGTCAGGATTTTCTTCCTCCTCCGCCGCAAGCAGCGTCTCGACAGTCAATACCCGGTAAGGCTTGCCTTCCCACAGGGCGCTTCGCTGGGTGCGGATGGACTCTGTGGTAATGACGAAGGGGCTCTGGGCGTCGGTGAGGCAGTATTCGATGCGCTCGTCAGGATAGGAGGGCGTCATGGGCAGAAACGCCGCGCCCGCCTTCAGGATGCCCAGATTTACAATATAATCATATTTGTCACGTTCAAGGATAAGGCCGATGATCTGGTCCTTCCCTACGCCAAGGGCGATCAGCGCGCGGGCCACCCGGTTCGCCGCCCGGTTCAGGGCGTCATAAGTCAATTTTTCCCCTGCCGCGATCAGCGCCAGCCGGTCAGGGTGGGCGGCGGCCTGTCCCTCGAACAGCCGGTTCACGCTGACCAGCTCCACGGGATAGTCCGTGTCGTTAAAGCCCTCGATGCGCTCCAGCTCATCCGCCGGCGTAAGGTTCACATCCCCCAGGGTTCTGGCAGTGAGGAAGCTGATGGCAGCCTCCTCCAGCACGTGGGTCAGCCGGTCGATAAACGCGGGGCTGTACATGTCCGCGCGGTACTCAAACTCAAAGCGGTATCTGCCCTTTTCCACAAACAGATCGATGGACAGCTGGGACTTGGCCACGTCGGGCACGCCCTCGGCGAACACCGTCTTCTGGCCGCCCAGGTCGAATTCGACGAAATCATCTCCCTGATAGACGAACATGACGTCGCTCTGGATGCCGTAAGCATGACTGATTTCCGCAAAAGAATAGATATCGTTGCTCATGGAGGAGAGGATCTGCTCCTGCATGGCGTTTAAATAGTCCGCGACGCCGCGGTTGTCCGTCGGTTCCGCGTACACCGGCAGCGTCTTGACAAGCATGCCCATGGTAGCGGCGGTCCGCCCGTCGCTGCGGCCATTATAAATTGTCGTCAGGCAGACCTCTTCCGTGTGTTCATACCGGCCCAGGACAAAGCTCATCAGCGAGAGGAAGAACACGTTGGGCGTGATCCGTTTCTCGCGGCAGAAGGCTTCTACGCGCTCCGGCGAAAGCCTGTCGCTGAAGACGCGGACGAAACCGCAGCGTTCCTGCTCTTCGTAAATGTCCCGCTCCGGCGTCGTGCAGCCGGAAACGCCTTTGAATACGCCGTCATAGTAGTTTTTGGCGCTTCGGTATGACTCGCCCTTCCGCGCCTTCTCCTCGTCGGCCGCCAGATCAAACTGAGAGTAGGGTTCGCCTAACAGCTCCTGGCCCCTCAGGGCCCGGTCCAGTTCCTGGGCGAACACCGCGATGGAGGAACCGTCGCTGATGATATGGTGAAAGTCCAGGACAAGATAGACGTGCTCGTCGGTGACGAAGACGGCGAAACGGTACAGGGGGCCGTGTTCAAAGTCGAAGGGCCTGGCAAATCCCTTGAAGAACGCCTCGTACTCCTCCTCGGTACCCCGGACGACATCCACGTCCACGGAGCGGTCGTCCTGGGGGAACATGCATACCTGGCCTTCCTCGTCCGCGCGGACGGCGCATTTCACAGCAGGGTGGGCGTCCACGACGCGGGCCACGGCGTCACGCAGCTTCTCTATGTCTGTGTCTCTGCTGAGCGGGAAAACGCCTGGCAGGTTATAGAAAACAGCTTCGGGATGCTTCATACATTCCACATAGATGCCCATCTGCGTCTGGGTAAGAGGATAGCGGTCGCGCCGGACGGAGGCGGCGGTCTTTTCCGCCGTGTTAAGATAGCCCTCCAGCTTCTGCGCCGTATTGTATTCCCGCAGGGTCTTGGAGGAGACGGCGGCGCCGAAGGCATTGGTCAGCAGCACGAGGAATTTGATGGAGCCGACGGAGGTCAGTCCCGCCTCAAAAAAGTCTGTGTCCGCGCCAAAGGACGTATGTCCGACCACGCCTGCCAGCAGTTCGCAGATCTTCTTCTGCGCGTCGGTCGCAGGGGCCGCGTAAGCCGCGGCGTGCCGTTCCGGTTTGGGAAGAGCCCGCTTATTCACCTTCTGGTTCTGGTTCAGGGGGATTCGGTCAATCTGCATGGTGACGGCAGGCACCATATAGGGCGGCTTGGTCTCCCGGATAAAGCGGTTGAGCGCCTCTATATCTACCGGCTCGTCCGCCACCACGTAAGCCGCCACATACTTGCCGCCGCCGGCCTCGTCGTAGGCCACCACCGTGGCGTCCTTGATGCCCTCGAACTGGCGGATAACGCCTTCCACCTCGCTCAGTTCAATGCGGAAGCCGCGGATCTTCACCTGGGAATCCCGCCGCCCGATAAATTCCACGCTGCCGTCCGGCAGGAAGCGGACGATGTCGCCTGTGCGGTACATCCGCGCAAAGCGCGGGTCGCCGCAGAAGGGATTTTTCACGAAGGCCTGCGCAGTCTGTTCCGGGCGGTTCAGATATCCGCGGGACACCTGGGGCCCGGAGATGCACAGTTCTCCCGGCACGCCTACAGGGACGCGCCGGCCCTGGGCGTCAAGGATATACAGCCTGACATTGCTTAAGGGTTTGCCGATGGGCACATTGCGGTAGAGCCTGTCCACGGGGAAAACCGTGGTAAAAATGGTACACTCCGTGGGGCCGTAGGCGTTAGAGAACCGATAGCTGGGCGGCTGCACGGGTACCAGGGTCTCTCCGCCCAGGGACAGATATTTGGGATAGTCGCCGTCCGGGAACAGTTCCGCGTACTGCCTGCCCACCTGGGTGGTCATGAAGATATGCGTAACCTGGTTTTCCGTTAAATATTGATGAATGGCGATCAAATCCAGACGGATGTCCTCGGCGATGATGTGCAGCTGCGCGCCGCTGGACAGCGTCGGGTACATATCCATCATGCAGGCGTCAAAGCCGAAGGACGCGTAGGCCGCCGCCCGGCTGTTCTCGTCCATCTCGTAATACTTTGTGAACCAGCAGCAGAAGGCCGCCAGATTGCCGTGCTCCAGCATGACGCCTTTGGGTGTGCCTGTGGAGCCTGAGGTGTAGAGCAGGATGAACAGATTCTCCGGCTTCGGGCGGGGAAGAATCTCTTCGCAGGCGGGAAGAGCGGGAATCTCGTCCAGCGTCAGCACCGGACCGTCGTACTCCGGCACAAGGGAAAGAAGCGTTTTGTCCGCAATGAGGAACTTCGCGCCTGCGTCCTGCATCATGAAGGCAAGCCGTTCCGGCGGATAGCTGGGATCCAGGGGCTGATAAGCCGCGCCGGATTTCAGAACGCCCACGGCGCAGATGGGCATATATTCGCACCGGGGGATCAGGATGGAGACTACGTCCTCCCGGCCTAACCCAGCTCGGCGCAGATAAGCGGCGATCCGGTCCGTAAGATCGGAAAACGCCCGGTAAGTATAGCGCTTATCCTTATAAACGACGGCGATATTGTCCGGGAAGCGCTCCGCCGCCCGGTCAATACGGTCGATCAGCGTCTCCGCGGCGTCCATGGGCGCGTCAGTCTCGTTGAACCCGTCCAACTCGGCGCGCTGCGCGTCGGAAAGTATGTCGATTGCGCCGGTATCGTCCTCGCCTGCCGCGATGGCCTGCAGTACCACCGTCAGCGAATCCAGCAGACGGCCGATCATGTCCTCGCCATAGCGCGCGGCGTTGTACTTAGCGCCCAGGCTGTCGTTTCCCGCGTCAAGAAGCAGGCACAGCGCGGTAGCCGGTCCGGAACCTGTGAGCGCGAAATCATTGAAAAATCCTTCATCCTCCGTCAGCACCGGCATGGCAGACAGCTCAAGCTCCGCGCAGAGCGCGTCAAAACCCACAGTGTCGATGCGCCGCGCCGCCTCATCCGCCTGCGCATTTACGGCGCGGCAGCAGCCGGTAAATGATGTTTCTTTATGAAAATCGCAGTAGACGGGGAATCGCTTTTCCGCGCGGACAAGGGCGCAGAGCGCGTCTGAACTGCCGCTGAATTTTGCCAGCAGGAGCATGGCAGCCGCCTCATACAGGGCGGTCAGGTCAATTCCCGTTTGCCCCGCGAAAGCCTCAAGATCCTGCTTAAGGCCGTCCGGCAGGGGGCGGCGCAGAATCGCCTCGTCGAAATCCTCTTCCCGTGCCTGAGCGTCAGGCAGCGGCAGGGTATCCGCATCCGGGTTTTGGATCACGTTCCTGAAATATTCCAGATTCTCATTCATCTCGCTCACAGTCAACACCTCTTTCGTTTTTTGATTTTATTTTTCGAAGCCAGGTCATTTTAAGTCAGTACAGCATTTTATTTGCCCGCGCATTCTTTCAGAACGGTGGTGAGGATAATGATGGGCATGCTGTCTCCCACGATGGAGCGGATCTCGTATCAATGATGCAGACGTAAGCGTGCCTGTTGTAGATATTGTTCACATTGAGGTTATCAGGCAGACTCTCCAGATCGGTGATCGTGCCGTCCGCGGAAAGGATACGGTCCCCCCCTTTGCTGATAGACTGCTTTCTGTGATTTATTCAGAAAAATACATTTTGTTTCTACTATTATAGCAATATTATAGCAGGGCAGCGAAAGAATGTCCAGAAAGAGTTGAGAGGAGCGGACAGCCCCTGCATACTGATGCAGCACAAAAAGAGCGCCAGCGGCGCTCTCTTCCTCAAATGCGGGAGATGGGACTTGAACCCACACGAGCATACACCCACAAGATCCTTAGTCTTGCCTGTCTGCCAATTCCAGCACTCCCGCGAACTCAGATAGTATAGCATAGATTTGGAGGAACCGCAACAGTTTTTTGAAAATATTTTCCCTGAACCAGATTGTATCGGGGAAAATATATGCTATAATGGCTGCAGTGCTGAAGGGAGGGAGATTCCATGACGCGAAGACGAAAAATCATTGCCGGGGCGGCGGTTCTGTTGGTTCTGGCAGCGGGCGCGGTCCTTCTGGCGGACCGTCTGAGGGTGGAACAGCCCTCTGCGGCGGAAGAGGAGACTGCGGCGGAGGCGGAGATCGGACCGGTAAAGCCCGTGATTCTTCCGGAAGAACCGGAACCGGAGACGGAAGCCTACGAGCCGCCGGTTGATTTTGAAGCCCTGGCGGCGGTGAATCCGGAGGTAATCGGCTGGATCCGCATCGACGGCACTCACATCGATTATCCCATTGTATACCGCAATGACTATGACTATTACCTGCATCATGATTTCCAGGGCCGGGAGAGCGTCTATGGGACCATCTATCTGGATTTTGAGAGCGACGGAAAGTTTGGAAGCCGGCATAATGTGATCTACGGGCATCGGATGAAGGACGGTTCCATGTTCAAGGATGTGGTGCGCTATAAGGAAGAGGACTTTTTCAGGGAACACCAGTATTTTTCCATCTATACGCCGGAGCGGGAGATTCGCCTGAAGGCTGTGGCGGCGTTCTGGTCTCCCAACAGCTATGAGCTGCGGCAGCCTTATTTTAAGGGACAGGAGGACTTCGACCGGTATGCCCAGGCCATGATCCGCCGCTGTGATTACGCCGCTGCCGTAGAGTATCCCCTGAAGGCCCTGTACACGCTGATCACCTGCAGTTATGAAGTGGATGATGCCAGGACTCTTCTGATGGCGGTGGAGGTGGACGAGAACGGCACCCAGATCCTGATGGACGATCTGATGGAAGACGAGTAAAAATCTGGATCTTTGATATACGCAGCATGACGTAATACAAAAAACGCGTCACCGGCGCGTTTTTTGCAGTATGACGTAAAAGAAAAAGTCCCGAACTTTCGGGACTTTTCATCTGCAGAAGATGGGAGTCGAACCCACAAGGTATTACTACCACACGGACCTGAACCGTGCGCGTCTGCCAATTCCGCCACTTCTGCACGAACAATAGGGATTATATACTACAAAAACTTTTCTGTCAACAGTTTTTTCAAAAAAATTTTGGCCACTCACTTGCAAAAGTAAATTTCACCTCCGCCGCTATCTCAATCTGCTGAACCGGTGCAGATAGATGAATAACACGGCGGATGTCACGACCCAGGTCAGGGGATAGCTGAATATGACCGTGGTAATATCCCGCCGCAGCGGAACGGCCGCAAAGACCCAGACTACCCGCAGGACACAGATGCCCAAAAGAGTGATGATCATGGGGCGCCAGGTGTCGCTTACGCCTCTTAGGGCTCCTGAGTAGATTTCGATGATCACATAAGTGATGTAGGTAGGCGCCATGAAGCGCAGGATAAGCACGCCCTGGGCCAGTACGGCCGAGTCGGTAGTGAATATCCTGAGAAGCACGGGAGCAGTCGTGTAGTAGGTGACGGAAAGCAGGAGGCAGGCGCACGCGGACATGCCCAGGCAGATCCGCAGACCTTTCCGGGCGCGCTCCAGTTTGCCGGCTCCGAAATTCTGGCCGATGAAGGTAGTGATGGAGATGCCGAAGGCGTTGAGGATCATCCAGAACAGTACGTCCACCTTGGAGTAGGCGGTCCAGGCGGCTACAATGTCGGTGCCCAGAGTGTTGATGCTGGCCTGTATGATCAGGTTGGACAGGCCGTACATGGTGGACTGAAGGCCTGCCGGAAGCCCGATCTGAATGATCCGGTGAAGCATGCGCATATCCAGCCGGATACGCGTGAGAATCAGGCGGTACATTTCCCTGGTGCGGACCAGGACGAAGACTACCAGAAAAGCGCTGATGGTCTGTGACAGGATGGTCGCCAGGGCAGCGCCGGCCACGCCCAGGGGAATCACTACCACGAAAAGAAGATCCAGCACAATGTTGGAGACGCAGCAGGCGATAAGAAAATACAGAGGCCTTCTGGAATCGCCTACGGCCCGCAGGACGCCGGAGCCCACATTGTAGATCATGTTGGAGATGCTTCCCAGAAAGAAAATGCGGATATAAGTAATGGAGTAGTCCATAATGTCGGCAGGCGTATCCATGAGGCGCAGGACTGTGGGGGCGGCCAGAAATCCGGCCGCGGTGATGACAGCGCCGCAGATCAGTGAGAACGCGGCGGAAGTATGGACCGCGTAATCTACCATATCCGCTTTTCCAGCGCCGTAATACTGAGAGATGATGACCGTAGCGCCGGAAGAGATACCCACGAAAAAGCCTACCAGCAGATTGATGATGGTGCCGGTAGGCCCGCCTACGGCAGCGAGCGCTTCTTTTCCCACGAACTGGCCGACGATGACAGCATCTACCGTGTTGTAGAGCTGCTGGAAAAAGGTGCCGAATAAAATGGGAAAGAAAAACAGAAGAAGCTGCTGCCAGATAACTCCCTCTGTAATCTGATTCCGAGCGGAAAAGGAGGCATGGCCGGAAAGATTCCTGCTGCCGGGACCGTGCCGTTTTATCTGTGACTGAAGCATGGTACATCTCCGTTTCTTATGTCAGTTATGTATATTGACTGCTACAAGGGCACTATAACATAAGACGGAGGAGAATACAATCATAAATATATGTTGTTTTGTCAGTCATTGACGGCTTTATCCAGGGCGTTCTGAATAGCGCCCAGAATAGCCTGGGAGGTGTATCGGGTCTCCATGGAGTAGGAGAGGTTTTCCAGGGACTGGGTGCTTAAAATCTGCTCCTTTAAGTCGTCCATCACAGGCTGCATCAGAGGATACATGGTGGTGATGGATTCGTCCAGGGAGACGAAAGAGATGGAATTGATCTGCTCAGCGTCCACAGCGACTTCTACATTGACATTCTGATTGCCTATGGTCAGGGAGGAGGTATAGACTCCGGGAACATAGGCGGATGTCTGAACGGAATCCGAGGATCCTCTGCCCGGCCGGAACATGATCAGAAACAGAGTGACCAGCAGTATGGCGAGGCCGATGAAGATGGCGGTGTAGATGATTTCCTTCATTTTCAGGACTACGATTTTGGTTTTGGAGCTCATAGTAAGCCCTCCGGGGGAATGAATTTAATAAAGTCTATTATATGGCCGGGAAAATTATGCAGGAAAAGAACTGGAAGGAAGCAGGCAGGGCGGCCGTAAAAAGCAATGGCGCAGGCGGGACGACCGCAAAAGCAATGGCGCAGACAGGGCGGCCGAAAAAAGTAATGGCGAAGGCAGGGCGGCAGGTGTATAATAGAGTCAGTTTCAGAATACCGCAGCCCGCCGGGGCGGGGACCAGGAGGAGTCATGTCACTTCAATTTATTATCGGCAGCGCCGGTTCCGGAAAAACCAGATACCTGTACGACAATCTGATCGGGCGTTCCCTGGAGGAACCCTATTCTTCGTTCATTGCCATTGTGCCGGAGCAGTTCACCATGCAGACCCAGAAGGAGATCGTATGCCTTCATCCGGCTCACGGAACCATGAATATCGATATCGTCAGCTTCAACCGGCTGGCATACCGGGTGTTTGAAGAGCTGGCCGTGGAGCATCCGGCGGTTCTGGACGATATGGGGAAATCCATGGTCCTCCGTAAAGTGGCCTCGGAGCAGAGACAAAATTTATCCCTGTATGCCGGCCATCTGAACCAGACCGGATTTATCAGCCAGATGAAATCCATGCTTTCGGAGCTGTACCAGTACGGAATTCATCCGGAAGATCTGGACAGGGTGAAAAATGATACGAAAAGCGCCCTTCTGAAGGCCAAATGCGGCGATCTGGCGCTGATTTACAGAGCTTTTCAGAAAGAGATAAAGGACAGGTTTATTACGGCGGAAGAAATTCTGGATGTGCTGTGCCGCGTGCTTCCCGATTCCGAACTGATTCGGGAAAGCGTCATTACGCTGGACGGATATACCGGCTTTACTCCGGTTCAGTACCGGCTGCTGGAACTGATGATGATCCACGCGAAGCAGGTGATCGTGACTGTGACGGCGGACCCGGCAGCGGAGCCGTACCGGCGAGGGAAAATACAGGATCTGTTCTATATGGGAAAGGAAATGATCTGCCGTCTTACGGATTTGGCGGCCAAAAATGGAGTGGACCGTGACCGTGATGTGATCATGAACGGCCGTTTCGCGCCGGCGCCGTCGATCCGTTATGTGGAAAGCCATTTGTACCGATACGGACAGGCGGCAGACTGGGAGCCGGAGGAGATCGAGATTTTAAAGGCCCAATCCCCCGCCCAGGAGATTGCCTGCACGGCGGACCGCATTCACAGGCTGGTGCAGGAGGAAGGCATCCGCTATCGGGAGATCGCGGTGATTACAGGAGATCTGCCGGGCTACCGCAATGAAATAGCCAATCGTTTTCAGGCGGAGAAGATTCCGTGTTTTATTGATGATAAAAAGAGCATTCTTGAGAATGCCATGATCGAATTTATCCGGGCGGCCCTGGAGGCCGTGCGGAGAGACTTTGACTATGAGAGTATGTTCCGCTTCCTTAAGACAGGCCTGGCGGCGGATGACCGGGAGGAGATGGACCGGCTGGAAAACTACTGCCTGGCCCTTGGAATCCGGGGATTTGACCGGTGGAACGAGACCTGGGAATATGTCTGCAGGAGCGGCAGGGACCTGAATATGGACCGGCTCAACGAGTTCCGCGCCCAGGTACTGGCTCCTCTTGCGGAGCTTCGCCGGGCCCTGCGTGATACGGACAGAACCGTCGGGACCATGACTCAGGCGGTGATCCGCTGTATGGAGGACTGCCGGATTCAGGAAAAGAT
This sequence comes from uncultured Lachnospiraceae bacterium, assembly GCA_947626365.1. Taxonomy (GTDB): domain Bacteria; phylum Bacillota; class Clostridia; order Lachnospirales; family Lachnospiraceae; genus UBA3402. The sequence continues at coordinate 9,899 of CANQRW010000008.1, read as the reverse complement.
GGAATGGTTTCGGGAGAAATTCGAGGCAGAAGGGCAGTACAGCCTTGCCAGGGAGTACGGGCAGGTATATGACCGGGTTATGGAACTGTTTGACCGCCTGAGAGAGCTTCTGGGAGATGAGAAGGTCAGTTTAAAAGAATACAACGAGATACTGGATGCTGGTCTGGGGGAGATTCAGCTGGGAGTGATCCCGGCCACGGTGGACCGTGTGGTGGCCGGTGATATTACCAGAACCAGGCTGGACAAGATTCGGGTGCTGTTTTTCGTGGGCGTGAACGAGGGTATCGTTCCGGGGAGAAAAGACAGCCAGAGCCTGCTGACCGATACGGACCGGGAGGTATTCCGGAGCTACCAGATGGAACTGGCGCCCACATCCCGGGAAGACAGCTTTATTCAGAGGTACTATCTGTACCTGACCCTTACGAAGCCATCAGAACGGCTGATCCTGTCCTGCTCTCTCTATGACCAGGCCGGAAAAAGCCGCCGTCCGTCACAGCTGATCGGGGAGCTGCAGAGGATGTTCCCACGGCTTTCAGCGGTGGATATGGAGGAACAGGAGACGTCTGCCGTGTCGGTCAACGGCGGGAAGGAGAGACTGATCCAGGGGCTGAGGACTTACGCCTCCGGAAAGTGGAAAATACCGGAAGATGCGGAGCAGGGCGTGATGAATTCGGGAACGTCGGAAAGCGCGGAGCAGGGTATGATGGGTTCGGGGGCATCAGAAGACATGAAAAAGGATACGCCGGAGGCTGTCAAGAAAGCGGAAGACAGGGAAGCGCGCCGGTTTTTGGAACTTTATCATTGGTTTTCCGATCAGCCGGAGTATGCCAAGGCGGTGAGGCAGCTGACGGAGGCCGCCTTTTATTCCTATGAGAGGAAAGGAATCAGCAAAGCGGCGGCCAGAGCCCTTTACGGTGTGGTTCTTCAGGGCAGCGTTACCAGGCTGGAACGATACGCGGCCTGCGCTTACGCCCATTTTCTCAGCTATGGTCTTGAGCTGGAAGAGCGCCAGGAATACCGAATCCAGGCGGCGGATATGGGCAATCTGTTCCACTCGGCCATCGATCTGTGCTTTAAGACGGCGGAAGAACAGGGAGTGTCCCTGGTGAACATGACGGATCAGGAAAGAAATGCGCTGGTGAGACGTTCCGTAGACCAGGTGACGGCAGAGTACGGCAATACCATTCTGCAGAGTTCGGCCCGCAATCAGTATCTTGCAGACCGGATCGGCAGGATGACGGAGCGTACCATATGGGCCCTTACGGAACAGCTGAGGAGAGGTGATTTTGAGCCTGCCGGCTTCGAGGTGGCATTCTCGGCTGTCGATAATCTGAAGGCCATGAAAATCAAGTTGTCTGATGAGGAGGCGCTGCACCTGCGGGGACGGATCGACCGTCTGGATTTGTGCCGCGACAAAACCCATATTTATGTGAAGATTATTGATTACAAATCCGGCAGCACGGAGTTTGATCTGGCGGCGGTGTATTACGGGCTGCAGCTGCAGCTGGCAGTCTATATGGATGCGGTGATGGAACTGACGGAGCGGAAGAATCCGGGCAGGGAAGTCGTCCCGGCAGGAATCTTTTATTATCATATCAAGGATCCTCTGGTCGAGCGGGAACAGGGGCAGACTCCGGAGGATATTGAGGAACAGATTTTCAGGGAGCTGAAGATGAGCGGTCTCGTCAACAGTGATATGGAAGCTATCCGCCATCTGGACAGGGAAATTCAGGAGAAATCCGATATGATACCGGTAATTCTGAAGGATGGCGCGGTGCAGCCGTCCAGATCTTCCGCGGCTGACAGCAGAAGATTCGATGCGCTGCGCCGATACGTCAGGGGGAAGATTGCCCAGGATGGCAGAGAGATTCTGGAAGGCCGGATTCAGGCGCTTCCCCATAAGAAAGGAAACCGTACAGCCTGCGACTACTGTCCGTACCATGGCGTGTGCGGGTTCGATACCCGGATTTCCGGATACCGGTTCCGGAGATTTCCGTCAGCGGAGCCGGAGCAGATCTGGGCGGAGATAATCGCCGGGAAGGGAGGTGCCGCTGATGAAATGGACGGATAAGCAGCTTCAGGTCATTGAGACAAGAGGAAGGAACCTGCTGGTGTCCGCGGCCGCAGGAAGCGGCAAGACGGCGGTGCTGGTAGAACGAATTCTTCAGATGATCAGCAGCGATGACGATCCGGCGGATATTGACCGGCTTCTGGTGATGACATTTACCAAAGCGGCGGCTGCGGAGATGAAGGAGCGGATCGGACTGGCCATCGAGAAAAAACTGGCGGAACAGCCGGACAACAGCCATCTGCAGGTACAGGCGGCCCTGGTTCCCTATGCCCATATTACTACCATCGACAGCTTCTGTCTGGACTTGATCCGGGAACATTTTAACCGGCTGGATATTGATCCATCCTTCCGGGTGGGAGACGAGGGGGAACTGACGCTTCTTCGGGCGGACGTGATGGAACAGCTTCTGGAAGCGTATTATGAAAAAGGCGACAGGGATTTTGAAAGGTTTGTGGATACCTATGCCTCCGGAAAGTCCGACAGCGGCATCGAAGAATATATTATGCAGGTTTACGAATTTGCCCAGAGCAATCCCTTCCCGGAGGACTGGTTTGCCCGGTGCCGCCGCGAACTGGAACTGACGGAAACAGGAAGTCTTATGGAGACCCGCTGGGTTCAGTTTATGATGAACGACGTTAAGCTGCAGCTTTCGGAGTTTGCGGAGCAGTATGAGGCGGCTATGGCCGTCTGCCGCAGAGCAGGAGGCCCGGAGGTATATCTTCCGGTTCTGGAAGATGAGCTGGAGATGTTTGGGAGGCTTTTGCGGGCGAAGGACTGCGGGGAGCTTTATGAAAAGCTTCAGACGATCGATTTCGGGAGGCTGCCGGCTGCCCGGAGCAAAAGCGTAGATCCCGGTCTGAAGAATCAGGTGACGGAATGCAGGGACCGCGTGAAAAAGCAGGTAAAGGATCTGTACAAAGCCTATGGACAGGTATCTCCGGAGGAAGCCGCGGCTGATATTCTGGGAACGAAAGATGTGGTCATAAAGCTTCTGGAGCTGGCGGAAGAATTTTCAAAACGGTATCAGGAGGCCAAAAAAGATAAAAATCTGGTTGATTTCAACGACCTGGAGCATTATGCCCTTCAGATACTGGCGGAGCATTCGGATGGCCGGATCCGCTTTACCGAGACGGCAGACGAAATCGGAAGCCGGTTCCGGGAAATTCTGGTGGATGAGTACCAGGACAGCAACTATGTCCAGGAGATGCTGATTCAAAGCCTTTCGGGCGAGCGGTTTGGGCGGCCCAACGTATTCATGGTGGGCGATGTGAAGCAGAGCATTTATCGGTTCCGTCAGGCGAGGCCGGAACTGTTCATGGAGAAATATGATACCTATACCGCAAAAGAGAGTCCCAGGCAGAAAATTGAGCTTCAGCAGAATTTCCGCAGCAGGGCGCAGGTCCTGGAAAGCGTGAATGAACTGTTTGATCGGATTATGACCAGGAAACTGGGAGGCGTAGAGTATACGGCGGAGACCGCCCTGAATCCGGGGGCCGTGTTTGCGGATGGGGCGGAGGCTTCTCCCACGGAGCTGCTTCTTATTGATACCGGAAAGGACTCCATGGGAGTTCTGGATCCGGAGACGGCAGACTATACAGCCAGAGAACTGGAAGCCAAACTTGCGGCGGACAGGATCCGCCGGCTGACGGATCCGGAAACCGGGCTTCTGGTCTGGGATAAAGAGAAGGAAGAATACCGGCGGGCCGGGTACGGGGATATTGTAATCCTTCTCAGAAGCATGACAGGCTGGAGCGAGGTGTTTATCCAGGTGCTGTCCAGAGAGGGGATTCCGGCCTGCGCGGAGACAGGGACAGGGTATTTTAATACGATCGAGGTGGAGACAGTTCTTGCCCTGCTGGCAGTGATCGACAATCCTATGCAGGATATCCCCCTGGCCGCGGTGCTGAGATCGCCGGTAGCGGGAATGACGGAAGAAGAACTGGCTTTGATGATGGCGGAGTACAGGAAATCTGCCGCGCCTCGTCAGGACCGCGGAATCTACGGAGCTTTCCGCTATATGCTGGAAGACCGGGAAGACGAAAACGACAGTCCGGACATGATGGAAAAGCTGAGATGCTTTGAGCAGCTTTTGGAAAGGCTGCGCGGTCAGGCGCTCTATCTTCCGATTCATCAGCTGATTTATGAGATCTATGCGCAGACCGGATATTACGACTATGTATCCGCCATGCCGGCGGGGGAAGTCCGCAGAGCGAATCTGGACATGCTGGCAGAGAAGTCGTCAGATTATGAGAAGACCAGCTATAAGGGCCTGTTCCAGTTTATCCGCTATATCAATCTTCTGAAAAAATACGACACGGATTTCGGTGAGGCATCTCCCTCCGGACGTTATGACGGCATGGTCCGCGTCATGAGCATCCACAAGAGCAAGGGCCTGGAATTTCCGATTGTGATCCTGGCCGGTACGGGGAAACAGTTTAACCGTCAGGATATCCGCGGGAAGCTGATTCTGGATGCGGACTTGGGAATCGGAACCGATTACCTGGACCTTGAAAACCGCACCAAAACCTGCACCCTGAAGAAACAGGTCCTGAAGCGGAAAATCGATCTGGATAATCTGGGAGAGGAGCTTCGGATCCTTTATGTGGCCATGACCAGGGCAAAGGAAAAACTGATCATAACCGGAACCGACCGTTCTCTGGAGAAGAAACTGGAGAAATGGTCCGGGCTTCCCCATAAGATTCCGTTTACGGTGCTGGCGTCGGCCGGCTCCTGCCTGGACTGGTTTCTGATGGCCCGGATTTTGGAGCATCCCTGTTATCAGTTCTGTCAGGTTCCTGTGGAGACCTTGATCGGCGGGGAAGTGGTTCGCCAGATGGAAAAGAAGGTCACCAAAGAGGATCTGCGCAGTCTTGATCGAAATTTTGTGTATGACGAGGACCTGAGAAAGGATATGGAGCGCCGATTTGCCTACAGATATCCTTATGGGGCGGACGTAGGCCTTCATACGAAGATGACTGTGTCCGAGCTGAAAAAGCTGGGGCAGGAAATCGACGATTTCCGCGGACCTTATCAGCCCAGGCAGGCGGACTATCTTCTTTCAGAACCGGAAAGGAATGCGCAGCGGCAGCGGGAGGGGGCTGCGGAGCAAACGGAACCGCCGGATCTGCGGAAGACGGATCCGGAGCAGTTTCGGGAGATGAAGGAGGCCATGGAACGCGCTGCCCGAAGAGGAACTGCCTATCACCGCGTTCTGGAGCTTCTGGATTTTACGGACGGACAGCTGAGAACCGATGTGGAGCGGCAGATGGATCATCTCCTGAAAGCTCACAGGATTACGGAAGAGACCAGGAAACTGGTGCGGCCCGATATCATCTGGCGGCTGGTATCTTCACCCCTGGGGCAGCGGATGAAGGCGGCCCAGGAGAAGGGGAATCTTCACCGGGAACAGCAGTTTGTCATGGGAATTCCTGCCAGAGAGATGAAACTGGCAGACTCCGATGAACTGGTTTTGATACAGGGAATCATCGACGGATATTTTCAGGAGGAAGACGGTCTGGTGATCGTGGACTATAAGACGGACAGGATCCGCCAGGGCGAAGAGGACCATCTTGCAAAGCGCTACAAAGTCCAGCTGGATTATTATCAGAAGGCTCTGGCGCAGATGACCGGCTGCAAAGTGAAGGAGAGAATCATCTATTCTCTGGCGCTGCAAAGGGAAATCGCCGTCTGAAGGACTGCGTTTCGGCACGGGTAAGTACAGGTGAAGTTCATCGAAAGATTCCGAAGGACGTATCGTCTGAGGAACGGAAAGGAGCAGAAAATGTTTTTCATTATGGGAGTGACCCCGGTATCCAAAGAGATTCCGTATAGCGGCGCGCTGATGATCTGTGACAAATGCGGCCGCTACGGCAGGTATCAGATTTTTATGACTTACATGTGCCTGTCGCTGTTTTTTATTCCCACATTCAAATGGAACCGGCGGTATTATGTGAAGACCAGCTGCTGCGGCGCTGTCTATGAGCTGAATCCGGATGTGGGAAGACGTCTGGCCAGAGGAGAGCAGATCTTGATCACTCCGGATATGCTGACGTTTGCGCGCTCCGGAAACGACAGGGCTGCCTGGCAGACTACGGTGAAACGCTGTCCGAACTGCGGTTACGAGACCACGGAGGATTTTGAGTTTTGTCCCAAGTGCGGACAAAGGTTCTGAGATATGGTTTTTAAGAAAGACTGAACAGAAGAGGATATAAATAAGAATGAGCCAGCGTGTTATCGCAGCAGGAGCAGACGATAACAGATAAAATGCAGTATTCACCGCAGGATGAAGGGAGAATTATATGACTGAGAGAAAGGATACAGGGATATTAAAATGCGCGATCCTTACCATGTCGTTTGTTCAGATGGGAACTAATGGTATCGCGCCGATTCTCGCGCAGATCGCCGCAGAATTTCCGTCAGCATCGTCCTCCACGATCCAGTTTCTGATGACGTTTCCAAGTATTTTCTGTGTGATATTTACCATGCTTGCCGCGCTGCTGTCAAACCGGCTGCCAAAGAAGACCCTTGCCCTGGCCGGTCTGTCCATTGTATCGGCGGGCGGCGTTCTGGCGTGTCTTTTCCATGGAAGCCTTGCGATCTTATTCGTGTGGGCCGCGTTTCTGGGCATAGGTATCGGAATGACGGCCCCGATCGCGCCTTCGCTGATCAATGAGCTGTTCAGCGGGGCGGAACGGCAGACGCTTTTGGGGCTGCAGAACAGCGCGGCCAATGTCGGAAGCATGCTTATGACGTTTCTGGGAGGTTTTCTCGCCGCCGCGGGCTGGAATTTCGGATATCTGGTATATCTGCTGGGAATCCCGGGAATTCTTTTCACGCTGAAAGGGGTTTCCTTCCAGGCGGTATCGGCGAAAGATGCGGGAGAAGCCCGGCGCCCTCCGTTCCGGCTCGTGATCCTTCCGGAGATGCTTATCGCGTTTGTATTTCTGATGCTGTTCAGCTCCGGTCCGGCAAACCTCTCCATGCTGGTAGAAGAGAGAGCGCTGGGCGGGACTGCGGTGTCCGGCGTTATGTCCACCCTGTTTCTGCTGGGAGGCACGTTAGCCGGTATCCTGTATGGCAGGATCGCCGGAAAGCTTGGGGAGAAAACCATTCCGCTGGGCGGAATCCTGCTTGCTGCCGGCGCGCTTCTCATCAGCGCGGCGGGAAATGTCTTTATACTGTCGGTGGGATGTCTCATCGCGGGTTCATCCATCAGCATGGTAATGCCCTGTTGTATGGGTGCGGCTTCCAGGCTTCCGGGTTATGAGACGCTTTCGAGCGCTATGATCCTCAGCAGCTCTAATGTGGGTGTTTTCATCATGCCGCTTCTAACCTCCGCCACCGCCGCGATAACCGGAAGCGATGCGACTTCTTATCGCTTCGTGGCGGTCGCTCTCATTGCCGCCGTTCTCGCGGTTATAACCGCGCTGCCGCGACGAAAAGCCTGTTGAGTTGAAGGATTGCCGGAATGGAGCAATGCGCTTTTGCAGTGATTTTATAATTGGGATCTGGAAAAGCATACTAAGCGATAAAAATCATCATATCATCGTTGCTGCCCTCCGCTTTTATGAACAGGCGGAATATAATAAAAAGGATAAGACGGCTTTTATACAATGGATATAACTGATAATGCCCTTTGCTTATTATAAGAATAAAAATTTAAAAATCCTATTGACCCTCACGGAACGTCATAGAGTAAAGTGTTTATATCAGGAACAGGGAGGGCATACAGAATGATGACAGTAAAAGAAATATCGGAACTTACAGGTATCAGCGTACGCACGCTTCACTATTACGATGAAATCGGGTTATTTGCTCCCACTGAAAAAAGTGAAGCGGGATACCGGCTTTATGACGATAAAGCCCTGGAGGATTTACAGCAAATTCTGTTCTTTCGTGAGTTCGATATCCCTTTAAAGGAAATCAAAGCTGTTATGGAAAATCCTGATCTTGACAGAAATCAGATTCTGCAAATGCAAAAGAATATGCTGATTGCTAAAAAGACGCGTATGGAGCGTCTGATATCCAGCATTGATGACATTCTGAAAGGAGAGAATAGGATGGATTTTGCTGTTTTCAGTAAAACAGAAATGGAAGAAATGTTCCAGGTTATGTTAGAGCATATGCCGGAGGATATGAAAGAACTTTCCATTAAAGAATTTGGGAGTATTGAACAGTGGAAAGAGCATTACATGGAAGTGGTTTCCAGAGAAGAAATGCAGAAAAACTATGCGAAGGTAGTTGAGTGGTATGGAGGAAAAGAAGAATATCTGTCCGCTGTTAAAAACCCCGTCAGCAAAGAAGTGGCAGATAGTTACATGAAAAGGATAGAAGTGATTTTAGAGAAAATGATTACAAAAATCGGCTGACCCGTGGACTCTTTCGAGGTAAAGGAGCTTGTTGCCGAATATGGATTTGTAATGAAGCAGTTTAGCCAGATGAAAGATGAACGGGGGATGATGCTCTCCGTTGCGCACTCCTGTCAGGACACAATAGTGAAATCAAAAATAAATGAAAAGTACGGCAAAGGGGCAGTGTTCGTAAAACAGTAACCATGAAATGAACGGCAACCGCCGTACAGGATCGGTTAAAAATCAAACTGTTTTACGGAGGAAACACCATGAAAGGACTAAAATCTTGTGAATTCAATATCGACAGCGGCTGCGTGGAGATTTGCTTTTCCGATGGGTCAATGCTCGCCATCAACTGCACTGCTGTGGAGAACGGCATCGAAACGACCATGAATGGGCAATCAGAGTTGGATTGGCTCGTCTACAACGCCCCGCTGGATTACGCTAAACTTGTTCTCAGCGGAGAGTTGGATGGATACCTGAAACGGGTATCTGAGCCATACAGCGGCTTCGGCTGGGAGTCATAAAAATTGTACAAGTTCCCCCAGTTAGGTAGAAAGGATTGGCTGTGGTCGGGGCATAAGAAAATTTTAGAGCTAATTTAATTACGGTATCTGTTAAACAGGACTGAAACAGAAAAGGACACTATTACCAGCTTTCATTGGAATAGTGTCCTTTTGCTATTATAAGAACAATTTCTCGCAATTCCTCGTAGAGCAGGACTACAAGACCTGTTCCTTCAATAAGTAAAAAGCAAAATGCCTTAAGCACTCTCTGCTTGCGAATTCGGAATGATATAGACTTAATATTCAGAAATTCTATTGATATTATTCCGATAATGTGTTATACTATAACCAAGTTTATAAATAGGCGGTGATACCTTGGAGTATATGAAAGTGGCACAAGCAGCACAGTTATGGGGAATTTCTGACCGTCGCGTCCGTGTTTTGTGTCAGCAGGGAAAAATTGAAGGCGTTATTCAAAATGGACGTTCCTATCTTATTCCTGTAGATGTGGTAAAACCAGTTGACGGTCGTAAACTGCGGCATAAGGAAGTTTCGGAACAATATCTTGCCATCTTCTCCCGCATTGACTCCTTAAAGGAACAATTGGATAAGAGGCGTCCTTTGACTGCCGGAGAACTCAAGCGGCTGCAAGACGAGTTTCTTGTGGAGTACACTTATAATTCCAATGCTATTGAGGGGAATACCCTGACCTTGCAGGAAACGGCCCTTGTGTTGGAAGGGCTTACAGTTGATCAAAAGCCACTCAAGGATCACCTGGAAGCAGTCGGTCATAAGGATGCTTTCTTGTATGTGCAGGAACTGGTGCGTGATAGAGTCCCCTTCTCGGAGGCCATTATTAAACAAATTCACACTCTGGTACTCATGGACAGGCCAGAGGATCGCGGTATCTATCGCCGGATTCCTGTGCGAATTATGGGTGCTTATCATACACCACCGGATCCAATCATAGTT
>CANQRW010000007.1 GCA_947626365.1 uncultured Lachnospiraceae bacterium | reverse complement strand
TTTGCGGGATGATGATTTTTCGTTGAAAATAAACCGGTTCTGGTGTAAGATGGAGGGGAATTAAGAATCCGGATTTGGAAAAAATATTTTGAAACAGAGCAATACACAGAAAATATTTGGAGGAAACGATGGACAAGCTGGTACTGATTGACGGCCACAGCATTTTATTTCGCGCTTTTTACGGAATTCCCAACCTGACCAATTCCGAGGGACTTCACACCAATGCGGTGTACGGGTTCCTCAATATTATGTTTAAGATCCTGGAGGAGGAGAAGCCGGATCATCTGGCGGTGGCCTTTGATCTGGCTGAGCCCACCTTCCGCCATAAGATGTACGCGGAGTACAAGGGAACCCGAAGCGCCGCGCCGGAGGAATTCCATGAGCAGGTGCCGCTGATGAAGGAGGTGCTGGCGGCCATGGGGATCCCGGTTATGACGCTGCCCGGTTATGAGGCGGACGATATCCTGGGAACCCTTGCCAAGAAGAACGCGGCCAACGGGGTGGAGGTGTCCATCGTCTCCGGCGACCGGGATCTGCTGCAGCTGGCGGATACTCACATTAAGATCCGGATTCCCAAGACCGGCCGGGGCGGTACCGAGGTGAGGGATTATTATCCGGAGGATGTGAAGCGGGAGTATCTGGTGACGCCGAAGGAGTTTATTGATGTGAAGGCTCTCCAGGGGGATACCTCCGACAATATTCCCGGCGTGCCGTCCATCGGCGAAAAGACGGCGGCGGCTATCATCGGCCAGTTCGGAAGTATTGAAAACGCCTACGCCCATATTGATGAGATCAGGCCGCCCAGGGCCCAGAAGGCGCTGCGGGAGCATTACGATCTGGCTCGGATGAGCAAGGAGCTGGCCACGATCTGCATCGACTGTCCGATTCCGTTTTCTTATGAAGACATGGCCATCGGCAATCTCTATACGCCGGAGGCCTATCAATATATGAAGCGTCTGGAGTTTAAGTCCATTCTGGCCCGGTTTGACGCCGATGCCGTGGGCAGATCCTCGGCGGAGGATCAGTTCCGGATCATCAGCGATCTGAGCCAGGCGGAGGACATTTTCTCCAAAGCCGGCGGGCAGAAGAAGATCGGATTCCGGCTGATCATCGGAGACGGCCGGGTGAAGGGGCTGGCCCTGTGCTTTGGGGAGGAGGACTGCTACGCGATCCGCGCAGGCGGTTTTCTGACCGAATCCTACCTGACGGAGAAAATCCGGCAGACGGTTCTTCACGCGGAACAGGCTATGACCCTGGATCTGAAGGGGCAGCTCGGCTTTCTGGAAATGGAGGACGACAGCCCGGCTCTGGACGCGCAGGTGGCGGGATATCTTCTGAATCCCCTGAAGGATACCTACGATTATGACGACCTGGCCCGGGATTATCTGGGGATGACAGTTCCGTCCAGGGCGGATCTGCTGGGCAAAAAGCCGGTAGGAACGGCCTTTGAGGAAGAGGATGAAAAGGCGGGGATCTGCGTCTGCTACGCCGGTTATATCGCCTGGAAGTCCATTGACATTCTGAGGGAAAAGCTTCAGGAAACCGGCATGTGGCAGCTTTTTACCGATATGGAGATGCCGCTGATCTACAGCCTGTATCATATGGAACGGGCCGGGATCCGGGTGAAAAAGGAAAGCCTGAAGGAGTACGGCGACAACCTGAAGATTCAGATCGAGAAGCTGGAGAAAGAGATTTATGATCTGGCCGGAGATCGATTTAACATCAACTCTCCCAAGCAGCTGGGCGAGATCTTGTTTGAGAAAATGAAGCTGCCCCACGGGAAAAAGACCAAGACCGGCTACTCCACGGCGGCGGACGTGCTGGATAAGCTGGCCCCGGAGTATCCGGTGGTGCAGAAGATCCTGGATTACCGTCAGCTGACCAAGCTGAATTCCACCTATGCGGAGGGGCTTTACAGTTATATCCGGGAGGACGGCCGGATCCACGGCACCTTTAATCAGACCATTACAGCCACGGGACGGATCAGCAGTACCGAGCCGAATCTGCAGAATATTCCGGTGCGGATGGAGCTGGGACGGCAGATCCGCAAGGTGTTTGTGCCGGAGGAAGGCTGCGTTTTCGTGGACGCGGACTACTCCCAGATCGAGCTGCGGATCCTGGCCCATATGTCCGGGGACGAACGGCTGATCCGGGCCTACGGCGAAGCCCAGGACATCCATGCCATCACCGCGTCCCAGGTGTTCCACATTCCCCTTGACCAGGTGACGCCTCTTCAGCGGCGGAACGCCAAGGCGGTGAATTTCGGCATTGTCTACGGAATCAGCGCCTTCGGCCTCAGCGAGGGATTGAGCATCAGCCGAAAAGAGGCGGAAGTTTATATTGAAAAATATTTTGAAACCTATCCTGGCGTGAAGGCATTTCTGGACCGGCAGGTGGAGGAGGGCAAGGCCCGGGGCTATGTGACGACCATGTTCGGCCGCAGACGGCCCATTCCGGAGCTGAAGGACGCCAATTTCATGCGGCGGCAGTTCGGGGAGCGGGTGGCCATGAATTCGCCGATCCAGGGAACGGCGGCGGATATCATGAAGCTGGCCATGATCGCCGTGGATAAGGAGCTTCGCGCGCGGAACATGAAGTCCCGGATCGTCCTGCAGGTTCATGACGAGCTGCTGGTGGAGACTGCCGCGGACGAGATCGGGCAGGTAGAGGAGATTCTGGAGGATAAGATGAAGCATGCGGCGGATCTTAGGGTGACGCTGGAGGTGGAAGCCCATGCGGGCGATACCTGGTATGACGCCAAGTGATTGCGAAAGGCTGGCTTTTATGGGCTGGGCCGGGGATGCAGACTTACGGAGCGGCAGTAAAACGACAGGAAGGCGAAACAGTATGGTGATCGAGCTGATCGGCGGGGTGGGAGCCGGCAAAAGCCGGATCCTGCAGATCCTGAAAGAAGAATACGGAGCGGCGGTCCTGGAGACCGATCAGGTGGCAAGAGAGCTGGAACAGCCGGGCCGGGAGGGCTGCCGCCTTCTGGCTGAGGCTTTCGGAGAAGGGATCCTGACGCCTGAGGGGGAACCGGACCGGAAGAAACTGGCGGAGCTGGTTTTCTCGGATCAGGCGGCGCTGGAGCGGGTGAACGCCCTGATCCATCCCCTGGTGTGGGAGCAGGTCCATCGGGCGGCCGCGGAGTTTCGCGCGTCAGCGGTTGGCCGAACCCTGCTCATCGTCGAGACTGCCGTTCCAGATAAAAAACCGGATGACATTTACGATGAAGTATGGTATGTTTATACCCTGAAGGAAACCAGGATCCAAAGGCTTATGGAAAGCCGCGGGTATTCCAGAGAAAAATGTCTTGCTGTCATGGCGAAGCAGCGTACCGAGGAGGAATACCGGGCGCTGGCGGACCGGGTTATCGATAATAACGGCAGCCTGGCGGAGGTCAGACGACAGCTGAGAGAAGCCCTGGGGTGAATGGAAATCGGCGTTTGACAGGGCGGGACACGGAGGGTCACAATGAGATTAGTCAGTATTGCCAGCGGGAGCAGCGGGAATTGTATTTACATAGGATCGGAAAATACCCATCTGCTGGTGGACGCGGGGATCAGCAACAAAAGGATTGAGGCGGGCCTCAATGAGATCGGCGTGAAGGGCAGCGAGTTGGACGGCGTCGTCATTACCCATGAGCATTCAGACCATGTGAAGGGGCTTGGGATCCTGGCCAGACGCCATCACATGCCTATTTACAGCACCAGGGAGACCATTGAGGAAATTCAGAAGATCAGCGGCCTGGGAGAGTATCCGGCGGAGCTTTTCCATCCCATCGAGCCGGACGTGGACTTTGCGGTGGGAGACCTGACGATCCAGGCCTTCCGGATTGACCATGACGCCGCCAATCCGGTGGCTTACCGGGTGCGGCAGGGGCGAAAATCGGTGGCGGTGGCCACGGATATGGGACACTATGATCAGTATATCATCGACCATCTTCAGGGCCTGGACGCGCTTCTTTTGGAGTCCAATCATGATGTGCGTATGCTGGAGACGGGCCCTTATCCCTATTATCTCAAGCGGCGGATCCTCAGTGATCACGGCCATCTGTCCAACGACAACGCCGGCCGTCTGCTGACTTATGTGCTGCATGATCATATGAAGAAGATCCTGTTGGGTCACCTGAGTCAGACCAATAACTATCCGGAGCTGGCGTTTGAGACGGTGAAACTGGAGATCGACCAGGGAGACACTCCCTATCAGGCGTCTGATTTTTCCATAGCGGTGGCGAGAAGAGACGTCATGTCGGAGATCGTGACGCTGTAACACGCACAGGGAACCAGGGGCGGGTTGCCGGGGCGGCCGGGGCAGTGAGCCAGACGGCCGAAAACGAAAATGGCCGGGGCAGTGGGCAAGGCGGCCGGAAACTGCGCCATTATAAATAGGAGGAAATGACGGAATATGAGCAAGGCGATTATAACTGTGGTGGGTAAGGATACGGTAGGAATCATTGCCAGGGTGTGCGGTTATTTGGCGGAGAATCATGTGAACATCCTGGATATTTCCCAGACCATTGTCCAGGAATATTTTAACATGATGATGATCGTGGATGTAAACAGGCTGGAGAAGCCTTTTGAGGAGATGGTGGACGATCTGGAGAAGATCGGAGAGGGAATCGGCGTGCGGATCCACTGCCAGAGAGAAGAGATTTTTACGGCCATGCACCGGATCTGAGCGGGGATTTCGCAGACAGGCATGAACATTATGATGGAACACAATCCGCGGCGATCAGACAGGAATCAGGCTGCGATGAAATAAGACTGCGGTGAAATATGACTGCCGTGAAATAAGACTGCCGCGAAACGGAGAAGAACGATGATTAACATATTTGAGGTAAACGAAACCAATCAGATGATCGAGCGGGAGAATCTGGATGTGCGCACCATTACCATGGGCATCAGCCTGTTGGAGTGCTGCGATTCGGATCTGGACGCGTTAAATGAGAAGATATACCGGCGCATCACCACCCGGGCGAGGGACCTGGTGGCTACCGGCGAGGACATCGCCAGGGATTTCGGCGTGCCGATCGTCAACAAACGGATCTCGGTGACGCCCATCGCCCTGATCGGCAGCTGCGCCTGCAGAAAGCCGGAGGATTTTGTGACCATCGCGAAAACTCTGGACAGGGCGGCCAACGACGTGGGCGTGAATTTCATCGGTGGTTATTCGGCTCTGGTCAGCAAGGGCATGACGGAGGCGGACGAGAATCTGATCCGCTCCATTCCCCAGGCTCTGGCGGCGACAGAAAAAGTTTGCAGTTCGGTGAATGTGGGCTCCACCAAGACCGGCCTGAACATGGACGCGGTGTACCTTATGGGTGAGATTGTGAAGGAGACGGCGGAGGCCACGAAGGAGCGTGACAGCTTAGGCTGCGCCAAGCTGGTGGTATTCTGCAATGCGCCGGACGACAATCCGTTCATGGCGGGAGCGTTTCACGGCGTGACGGAAGCGGACGCCATCATCAATGTGGGAGTCAGCGGTCCCGGCGTGGTGAAGGAAGCGCTGAAGGCCGCCAGAGGGCAGAATTTTGAGGTGCTGTGCGAGACCATTAAGAAGACGGCCTTTAAGATCACCCGGGTGGGCCAGCTGGTGGCCCAGGAGGCGTCGAAGCGTCTCGGCGTACCGTTTGGCATTATTGATCTGTCTCTGGCGCCGACACCGGCGGTGGGAGACAGCGTGGCGGAAATCCTGGAGGAGATCGGCCTGGAGAAGGTGGGGGCGCCGGGGACCACAGCGGCGCTTGCCATGCTCAATGACCAGGTGAAGAAGGGCGGCGTCATGGCGTCCTCATACGTAGGGGGCCTGAGCGGCGCGTTCATCCCGGTGAGTGAGGATCAGGGTATGATCGACGCGGTGACGGTTGGCGCACTGACCATCGAGAAGCTGGAGGCCATGACCTGTGTCTGTTCCGTCGGCTTGGACATGATCGCGATCCCGGGGGACACTCCGGCCAGCACCATTGCCGGCATTATCGCCGACGAGGCGGCTATCGGCATGGTGAATCAGAAGACTACGGCAGTGCGGCTGATCCCGGTGATCGGTAAAGACGTGGGGGAGACGGCGGAGTTCGGCGGCCTTCTCGGCTACGCGCCGGTGATCCCGGTGAACCGGTATTCCTGCGAAGGGTTTGTGTGCCGCGGCGGGCGGATCCCGGCGCCGATCCACAGCTTTAAGAACTAAAGGAATAAACGCGCGGGAGGAGAATAGAAGGGGCATGAACATTTATCTGATCCGCCACGGGCGGCAGTGCAGCAAGCTGTGCAATGTGAACGTGGATTTATCGGAGGAAGGATACCGCCAGGCGGCGCTGGTGGGAGAGCGCCTGGTGAAGAAAAATATCGATATGGTCTATTCCAGTGATTACCTGAGGGCTTTTCAGACGGCTCAGGCGGCCAATCTGTACTGGAACGCGGATCATGAGGTACTGCCGGAGCTTCGTGAGATTTCCTTTGGGGACATGGAAGGCCTGAGCGATGAGATGATCGCGGGGCGGTATGCGGATTTTAAAAAGGAACAGAAAAAAATGGAGGTCGATCTGGCTTATCCGGGGGGAGAGTGCGCGACCGATGTGGTCCGGCGGGCCTATCCGGTTCTGGAACGAATTGTCCGGGAACCGTATCATGATGTGGCGGTGGTGACCCATGGCGGCGTCATCCGAAGTTTGACGGCCTATATCCTGGGTATGGATCTGGCCCGATGGAGACAGATTGGCAAGAACCTGGAGAATACCGGCATCACGGAGCTGCGTTATGAGGCGGACAGCGGACGGTTTACTCTGGAACGGTTCAACGATTATGCCCATCTGGAACCGTATCCGGAGCTTCTGAGAAGCGGCTGGGTGGGGCCGGAAGAGAACTGAGCATCAGTCTGCGGACCGGCAGGCGCGGCGTGTCGGCGCGCAGCAGCAAATAATCTGAGACGATGATATTCTGAGACAATGATATCGGGAGGATTACAATTTGTTTCAAAAGGGAAAGGGAGACAGTCAGGAGAGCAGCCGGTTCTATCGGCAGATTGCCCGGCTGGTGATCCCCATAGTGATACAGAATCTGCTGAGCACGGCGGTGAACTCGGCGGATGTGGTGATGTTGAATTACGTGGGCCAGTCGTCCATCGCGGCGGTGTCTCTGGCGGGACAGTATTCCAGCATCCTGTTTATGATCTATTACGGGCTGGGTACCGGCGTCACCATCCTGTGCGCCCAGTATTACGGGAAGGGCGATTACCGGGCTATTCAGGCCGCGGAAGGCATTGCCCTCCGGTTTTCCATCGGGATCTCGGCCGCGGTGGCGGTTCTGGTGGTGATCTGTCCCAATCTGATGATGAAGCTGTTTACGGATGATCCGGAGCTGATTCAGATCGGTGTTTCTTATCTGCGGTGCATGAGCGTCTGCTATCTCTGCTGGGGGCTGTCAGAGGTCTATCTGTCGGTACTTCGCAGCACGGGACAGGTGGCTGTCAGCACTGCTCTCAACGTGATGGCGTTTTCCCTGAATATTGTGCTGAACGCGGTATTTATCTTCGGGCTGTTCGGGGCTCCCAGGCTGGGCGCCATGGGTGTGGCCATCGCCACTTCCATGTCCAGATTGATCCAGCTTTTGGGGTGCCTTGCGGTTTCCCGCCGAAATTCCAATGTGAAGCTGGACCTGCGGTATCTGCTAATCCGAAACCGTCTGCTGCTGTCTGATTTTGTGAAGCTGGCTCTGCCCGCCCTTGGCAATGACGCTGTGTGGGGTATGGCTTATTCCATGTACTCCGTGATCCTGGGCCATATGGGAAGCGACGCGGTGGCCGCCAATTCCTTCGTCACTGTGGTGCGGAATTTCGGCACCATCCTGTGCTTTGGATTTGCCAGCGCCGGCGGGATTCTGCTTGGCAATGTCATCGGTGAAAACCGCCTGGAGGAGGCCGGAAGGGACGCGAAAAGGCTTCTGAAGCTGACGGTGATCAGCGGGGCGGTGGGAGGCCTGCTGGTTCTGGGCGTGACGCCCTTTGTCATGCGGTACGCGGATCTGACCGTCCAGGCCATGAGCTACCTGAGGGTGATGCTTCTGATCAACAGCTATTATGTGATGGGAGCCGCCGTAAATACTACGCTGATCTGCGGCGTTTTCCGCTCCGGCGGCGACAGCCGGTTCGGTTTCCTGTGCGACACCATCGTCATGTGGTGCTATGCGGTGCCGCTGGGTTTCATCGCCGCGTTTCTTCTGAAGCTGCCGGTGCTGTGGGTTTATTTCCTTCTGTGTACCGACGAGTTTGCCAAATGGCCGGGAGTCATCCGCCATTACCGCAGCGGCAGGTGGCTGAAGAACATTACAAGGGATAACCTGTTTGAGGCAGAGACGTAATCCTCAGTATTTTCGTGCCGGAGGCGGAGATGTATGATTACACCAGTCCCCATTTCAGATCGCTTTCACACAGAGCAATAAATTTCCTTGCAGCGGCGGATATATATCGATTTTTGGGAAGAATGATATTAAAATTGCGGGTCATGATGTCGGAATCTATTTTGAAATATAAGACATCAGAAGCAGCGCTTCGCTGAATCAATTTATCGGTGGTAAAAGTGGCTCCGATGCCGGTGCAGGAAAAATAATGGGCGGTAGTCAGCTGTTCTACCTGCATGAGGATCGTAGGCGTAATGGAAGCGGACCGGAATAGTTCCATGCTCCGCAGATACAGGTTATTGCCTTCTGTCAGGAGGATAAAGGGGAGGGATTCAAAAACCCTTAAGTCCGGCAGGGAAGGCATGGATAAATATTTGCCTGAGATGACATCCTGATGCGTAATTCCGTAGGAGATAAGATGAGGGTCGGCAATCAGGTGGCGGGCGGCAGATAAAAGCAGCATATCTCTGAAGATCGGGCGGATCGTGAACTTGGAGGGATCAAAGGTGCGGGCGTTAAACATGATGTCAACTTGATTGTTCAACAGTTTCTTAAGGATCTGTTCGGAATTAGATTCTTCTATGGAAATCTTTATATGGGGATATAACTCTATATAATGTTTCAGAACGGGAGGAAGGATATATGAGGTAAAATATTGGGTTCCGCCGATAATCAGTGTTCCTGTATTCATATCAGACAGATCGGAAATGGCTGTTTTCATGTTTCCTTCAATACGAGAAATTTCTTTCACTCCATCAATGTAAATCTTTCCGGCAGGCGTAAGTTCTAAGGGACGCGTGCTGCGGTCAAAAATGGGTTCTCCTAATTCTTCTTCCGTTTTCTTTAATGAGATGCTCAAAGCAGGCTGGGTGATGCAAAGATGTTCGGCTGCCTGCTTGATACTGCCAAGTTCATAAATTGTATAGATATATTCCATGTTTGGCTGCATAATGTCCTCCTATATAAATCATATTTATATCATATTAAAAATATTAAAATTGATTATAATATATTTGTGTAATATAATCAATACATAACCTCGAAAAAAATAGAAATTTCTAATATCATAGATACAGCGTTAAAATATATCACACGATTAGGGAGGGAAACAGAATGAAATGGAGTGAAAATTACGTAACTGACATACAGATGGCCTATATTGGCGGCGGTTCAAAATTATGGGCCTGGAAATTGATGGCAGATTTGGCTTTGGAGCCGTCTCTTAGCGGAACGGTTCGTCTGTATGATATTGACTCTGCGGCGGCAGAGGAAAATATGATTATAGGCAATCAATTGAGAGACAGAGAGGAATGTGTAGGCAATTGGGATTATGAGGTGACAGATAGTTTAAAGGAAACATTGTCAGGGGCAGATTTTGTGCTTATTTCCATATTGCCGGGCACATTGGAAGAAATGAGTTCTGATGTCCATTTACCGGAGCGCCTGGGTATCTACCAGTCGGTGGGAGATACGGCAGGACCTGGCGGCATGATCAGAGGTCTTCGGACTTTGCCGATGTATGTGGAGATCGCGGAGGCGATTAAGGCGTATTGTCCTAAAGCGTGGGTAATTAACTATACGAATCCTATGACCCTATGCGTAAAGAGTTTATATGACACGTTTCCGGAAATTAAGGCGTTCGGATGCTGCCATGAAGTATTTGGGACGCAGAAAGTCCTGGCGGGTATTGCCAAAGAGGCCCTGCATTTGGAAAAAATCGACCGGAGAGATATTCATGTCAACGTACTGGGAATTAATCATTTCACCTGGTTTGATGAGGCTTCCTATAAAAATGCGGATCTGTTTCCGATCTACAAAGCGTATATTGAGAAGAATTTTGAGGAAGGATATGATGATCCTGAGCGCCCGTGGGAAAAATCTACGTTTAACTGCAGACATAGAGTGAAGATGGATCTTTTCAATAAATACGGTTATATCGCGGCGGCCGGCGATCGGCATCTTTCCGAGTTTATGCCGGGAGATACCTATTTGAAGGACCCTGAGACGGTGAAAGCGTGGAAGTTTGGACTGACTACCGTAGATTTTAGAAAAAAGCAGTACGCGGATCGTTTAAGCAGAAGAGCCAGGCTGCTGGCAGGAAAAGAGAAGATGGAGCTTTTGCCGTCAGGAGAAGAGGGCGTGCTTTTGATTAAGGCGCTGGCAGGACTGGGCCGGGTAGTGAGTAATGTAAATATTCCCAATACGAACGGCCAGATCGCTAATTTGCCAAGGACAGCAGTAGTGGAAACCAATGCGGTATTTTCCAGGGATCATATAAGGCCGGTTCAGGCTGGGAGCGTTTCAGAAGAGATAAAGGCGCTTATGATGCCGCATATTGAAAATCATGAGAGGATACTGGAAGCATCAAAGAGCTGCAGTATGGAACTGGTGGTGCAGGCATTTATGACAGATCCGCTGGTGCAGGCAAAATGTACAGAGGAAAGTAAAATAAGAGAATTAGTAAAAGACATGATTCAAAATACCGCAGACTATCTTCCGGAGGGTTGGAAAAAATAAGGAGATCAGATATGAAAAATAAGAAGAAGGGTTTCTGGAAGAGGAATATCGGCCTGGCTTTTATTTTACCATGGCTGGCTGGATTCTGTATTTTCAAATTATATCCGTTTTTGGCATCTCTGGTGTATAGTTTCCACGATTACAATATGTTCAAATCAGCGTCTTTTGCCGGTTTTAAGAATTATCAAACGATTTTGAGCGACAAATTGATTATTAAAGCGTTTGTTCAGACGTTTAAATACGCATTTTTGACAGTCCCGCTGGAATTGATCTTTGCATTATTTGTGGCATATATTTTGAGTGATAAGATCCGCGGTGTGAACCTGTTTCGTACCATTTATTATGTGCCTTCTATTTTGGGCGGTTCCGTGTCTATCGCTGTATTATGGAAATTCCTTTTTAAGACAGAAGGACTTATCAATATTTTGATCGGGAAATTGGGAATTCCGGCTTTTAACTGGCTGGGCGATCCGAATGGGGCTTTCTTTGTCATCATTCTTTTGAAAGTATGGCAATTCGGCTCCCCCATGGTGATTTTTTTGGCTGCGCTAAAAGGTGTTTCGGCAGACCTTTATGAGGCCGCGACCATAGATGGCGCCGGAAGGTGGGAACGGTTTTTTAACATCACGGTACCCCTGATCACACCGGTTATTTTCTATAATTTTGTAACGCAGCTGTGTCATAAGTTCCAGGAATTTAACGGACCGTTCATCATTACTCAGGGAGGGCCTTTAAGGTCTACGACATTGGCATCACTGCTCGTGTATAATGAGGCGTTTAAACGGTATGAAATGGGTATGGCAAGCGCGATTGCCTGGCTTTTGTTCCTGATCATCATGACATTCACGGCGGTTGCGTTTATCAGTCAGAAGTACTGGGTATATTATGCCGATGAAGATGGGAGGTAGGCTGATATGGGGAAAAAGGAACGAGCCAGATTGAACACTTTCCTGAGATATTTGCTGCTGATCACACTTGGCATTGTCATGATTTATCCGCTTTGCTGGATGATTGGCGCATCTTTTAAAACGAATGCGGAATTATTTTCCAGCGCCAGTATTTTTCCGGTTAATCCGACTCTGGATGGGTATCGGAACGGTTACAAAGGCTATGAAGGCATGACGCTGCTGCATTTTATGGGAAATACCTATAAATTTGTGATTCCCAAAGTGATTGTAACCGTAATCTCCGCAACCGTAACGGCTTATGGGTTTGCCAGATTTCAGTTTGTGGGAAAGAAGATTTTCTTTGCTGTACTTCTATCCACGCTGTTTTTGCCGCAGGTAGTATTAAATGCCCCGCAATATATCCTTTTTAATGAGATCGGGTGGCTGAACTCCTACCTGCCGATTGTGATCCCATCCATGCTGGCGGGAGATACGTTCTTTGTATATATGCTGATCCAGTTCCTGAGAGGAATTCCCAGAGAACTGGAGGAAGCGGCGGAAATCGACGGCTGCAATGTGGTGCAGAGGTTATGGTATATCATTGTGCCTATGTTAAAGCCATCTATCGTATCCTGTGCCCTGTTTCAGTTTATGTGGGCTTCTAATGACTTTATGGGGCCGCTGATTTATATCAACTCTGTAAGAAAGTATCCGGTTTCTATTTTCCTGCGGCTATCCATGGATACGGAAGCCGGATTCGACTGGAATCGTATATTAGCTATGTCGCTGATCGCCATGATCCCGTCGTTGGTGGTATTTTTCATTGCTCAGGATTCCTTTGTAGATGGTATTTCCGCCGGCGGTTTGAAAGGATAAAGATAGCTATAAAATGTTAAATAAATTTAAGGAGGTTTTAGGTATGAAAAAAAGTGTGAAGCGTATGGTGAGCCTTGTGCTCGTCGGGGCCCTGACGGTGTCATTGGCGGGTTGTATGCCAAGCCAGAAGGAAGAGCCCGCGGTTGCGGAAGAGCCTGTAACCGCGGAAACTGCGGAAACGACTGCGGCCGCGGCAGCTGAGACCGAGAAAGAACCGGAAGAAGACGGACTTACGATCAATACTACGGATCCGATTACTTTAAGGTTCAACTGGTGGGGCGGCGATTCCCGCCATGAAAAGACCCTGAAGGCAATAGAAGCGTTCGAGGCAAAGTATCCGAATATAACGGTAGAAGCTGAATATGAGGCATTTAACGGTCATGAGGAGAAAGTGGCATTAGGATTGAAAGCCGGTTCCGCCGCGGACGTCATTCAGTTAAATATGGACTGGGTATTTGCTTATTCTCCAAAGGGCGACACATTTTTCGATTTGAATAAGGTGTCAGATATTATCGATCTGTCGCAGTATGAGGACTCTGATAAGGCATTTTATACCATAAATGGTTCGCTGCAGGCACTGCCGATCGCGAATACGGGACGTGGATTTATCTGGAATAAAACAACGTATGATTTGGTAGGAGCGAAAATTCCGACTACATTGGATGAACTTTTTGAGGCTGGCGATATATTTGCCGCTTATGGAGATGGATCCTACTATCCGTTTGCGGTTGCCGATTATGCTAAGATTCATTTGATGATTTACTATCTGCAGTGCAGATATGGAAAAGAATGGATTAAGGACAATCAGCTGCAATATTCCAGAGAAGAAGTACTGGAAGGCCTGAAATTCATTAAGGAACTGGAAGAAAGGCATGTAATTCCGGATTCCTCAAAACTGGCAGGGGAAGGGACTTCTGAATTACTGGAGAGCAGCGAAAGCTGGATTAACGGACATTATGCAGGAGCTATGGTATGGGATACCAATATTGCGAAGTATGAAGATGTGGTGACAGAAGGAGAGATCGTGGTAGGCGATATGGTTGAGATGGGCGATTATCATGGCGGCCCGCTGAAAGCATCACAGGTAATTGCGATTACCGCCACCAGCGAGCATCCGGCGGAAGCGGCAGCCCTGATTCAGTTCTTGTTCGGCGATCAGGAGGGCGCTGAAATCTTAGGTGACAGCAGAGGAATTCCATGCAATAAAAATGCGGTGAAGTACGTGGATACAGAAGGCAGCAAAGTTGCGGATATGAATGAAAAATTATTGGCCTGGAGTACTTTTAAGCTGGATATTTTTACAGAAAGGGCAGCGCTTAAAGCTCCTGATGGCGTTTACACTCTGACAATTCAGTCTTTGAGTTATGGCGTAGAAGACGCAGAGACCTGCACAGATATGTTGATTGATGGCATCAATAAGGAAATCGAAACAGCGACTTCATCATAAGAGTAGAATCTGAAGGGGAGGAAGGTGCCTTAATATTTGAGGCACCTTCCTTCTTTTTTTCAGGGAAAGGACAGTCTATGAGAATAACCGATTTAAGACATGAATATTTCAGATGGAAAAAGAATAAGGCGATAGCCAATGGAAAACATACTTATGCTTATTGCGGACTGGCTGTGATTATCATTGAAACTGATGAGGGGATTCGGGGGTACGGTTTTTCGGGTCCGGTGTTGGGAATGAATGCTTTTTTTCTGGCAGAGGAATGGAAAGAAAAACTTATCGGACAGGACCCCATGAATATTGATTATATCTGGAATAAGCTGTACGTACCAAAGATAATAGGCAGGAAAGGGCTGGCTACCCGCGCGATCAGCGGGATCGATATGGCGCTGTGGGATATTAAGGCAAAGGCTTTGGGAGTACCGCTGTCCGGCCTTTTGGGAAAATGCCGGGATGGAGTGCCTGCCTATATTGGCGGCGGATATTACGGAAAAGACAAAACGCTGAAAGATTTGCAGAAGGAGATGGAACATTATATAAGCCTGGGCGTAGCCGGAGTGAAGATGAAAATAGGCGCGTTAAGCCCGCGGGAGGACGCTCTTCGCGTGAAGGCCGTGCGGGAGGCCATTGGACCGGATAAGATTCTTATGGTGGATGCCAACGGTGCTTATTCCTATTACCGTGCCATAGAACTGGCAAAACGTATAGAGGAATATGACATTTACTGCTTCGAAGAGCCAGTGGCGCCTTACGATTGTGAAGGTATGAAGAGGGTGGCTGAAAAGACAGTGATCCCATTGGCGGCCGGAGAAAACGAATATACAAAATGGGGATTTCGGGAATTGATCGAGTCCAAAGCGGTCCCGATTTTAAATCCAGCCCCCTTTTTAATGGGAGGAGTGACAGAATTTTTGAAGGTAGCAGCCTTATCTCAGGCATATTGCCTGGAGTTAGCGCCCCATGGAGATCAGACGATCAATGTTTCTTTAGGGGTTTCGACAGAAAATGTTTCTTATGTGGAGTATTATCCGGAAGAATATGACGAGGTTTGGCTTCATGCGTTTGATTATCCCCTGTGTCTTAATGAAGATGGTCTGCTTTTGCCGCCAGATCGCCCGGGTATTGGATTTAAGCCTAATTATCAAATATTAAATCAGTATCGGATTATGTAAAATGGATTACATGAAACGAAATACTTTGAAGATGGACAGCATGGGATTTTGGAATCCTGAAAAAATGGGTCCGGTGAATTGACTTTGCCGCTGCATTCGGATAATATTGACTTGTGCCTGGCGCGAAGAGTACGAAAGGAATGGTTAAAATTATGAGAAGAAAAGACAGAGAAGTTACGGACCCGGATAAGATTGGAGAGATCATCGATTCCTGTACCTGCTGCCGGATCGGATTTAACGATAACGGGCAGGTCTATATCGTTCCGCTGAATTTCGGATATCGGAAGAAAGAGAACCGCTATGTGTTCTATTTCCATGGGGCCAAAGAGGGGAGAAAGATTGGGCTGATCCGTCAGAACCCGCAGGTGGGTTTTGAGATGGATACCAATTACCGACTTCACAGGGCAGATACAGCCTGCGGTCATTCTGCCGGTTTCCAGAGCGTTATCGGCAATGGGACGGTCCATATCGTGGAAGACGCGGATGAAAAGAAAATGGGACTTCTGGCGGTTATGGAACACAATACGGGACGTTCGGACTGGGAGTTTAATGAAAAGATGGTGGAGGGGGTATGCGTGTTTAAGCTGGAGGCGGAGACCCTGTCCTGCAAGGAACATTTATGATTGCTGGAGCGCAAAGTTCCTTAGATGTTCGTGCTATGCGTACAAATGTATTTTCTTTGCGAATTCCTCTTGCATTTTGGAAAAGTTTGTTGTAGGATAGGAAAGACATGCGGGCGGCACGTCACCGGCGCACCGTTCCGTATTACGTCAGTATGCAAACAAAGCGCCAGTGACGCTTTGTTTGTATGCGGATGCAATAAAAAGTGAGGAGATATGGATTATGAATCAGAAATTAAAAGTCGGCGTGCTGGGAGCTACCGGAATGGTAGGCCAGAGATTTATCGCGCTTCTTGAAAATCATCCCTGGTATCAGGTGGTCTGTGTGGCCGCAAGCCCCCGGTCCGCGGGGAAGACCTATGAGGAGGCCGTAGGCGGAAGATGGAAGATGGATACTCCCATGCCGGAGGCTGTAAAGAATCTGGTGGTCATGAATGTGAATGAGGTGGAGCGGGTCGCCGCGGAGGTGGATTTTGTGTTCAGCGCCGTGGATATGAGCAAGGATGAGATCCGCGCCATCGAGGAAGCCTACGCGAAGACGGAGACGCCTGTGGTATCCAACAACAGCGCTCACCGGTGGACGCCGGATGTACCCATGGTGGTTCCGGAGATCAATCCGGAGCATTTCCAGGTGATTGAATATCAGAAGAAACGTCTGGGCACGACCAGAGGATTCATCGCCGTGAAGCCCAACTGCTCCATTCAGAGCTATGCGCCGGTACTGACAGCGTGGAAGGAGTTTGAGCCCTGCGAGGTAGTGGCCACTACCTATCAGGCAATCTCCGGAGCCGGAAAGACATTTAAGGACTGGCCGGAGATGGTGGGCAATGTCATTCCCTACATCGGCGGCGAGGAGGAGAAGAGCGAGCAGGAGCCTCTGCGTCTCTGGGGCCGGATTGAGAACGGCGCCATCGTAAAAGCCTCAGAGCCGGTGATTACCTGCCAGTGTATCCGTATTCCGGTACTGAACGGCCATACGGCGGCGGTGTTTGTGAAGTTTCGTAAGAAACCCACCAAGGAGCAGCTGATCGAGAAGATGGTCAGCTTCCGGGGACTTCCTCAGGAACTGAATCTGCCCAGCGCGCCCAAACAGTTTATCCAGTATCTGGAGGAGGACAACCGTCCCCAGGTGACGCTGGATGTGGATTTTGAGAATGGAATGGGAATCTCCGTGGGCCGTCTCAGAGAGGATACGGTCTATGATTACAAGTTTGTGGGCCTGTCTCATAACACGGTCCGGGGCGCCGCAGGCGGCGGCATCCTGTGCGCGGAGCTTCTGACGGCCCAGGGGTATATTACGGCCAGGCAGGGATGAAGTACCCCTCTGAAATCTGATTTCACCAGCATGTGAATATAAGAATGAACATAAGCATAACACTGCGGTACAAAAAGAGCATCACTTGCGCTCTTTTTGCATACTGACGTAATCTGACAGCCGGGCGGGAAGGTTCCTGTCCGGCTGTTTCGTCGGTATGCAAAAAACGCGCTAGTGACAGATATAAGGAACCAAAATTCATATCAAAAATTAAAGTCCTACTTTTGAATCGAAAAATCCTTACTTTATGCGGAAAACTGAATTTTTGATATTTCTGAAGGAAAACATCCAATATCCAAAATGCCTTTCAAAAATCATTACAAAAGATTCGCTCGATATCAATAATGAATGACCATGAAACATCGAATAAAAATTTGATGGAAAATCTTTCATCCAGGATAAGAGTTCGTCCGCAGCCGGGGACAGAACATTTTCATCCGATACCGGACTGGCAAGGGGAAACCGTATATATATTTTCCCCGTCTTGAAATAATGCTCCAATACATTCATGATTCCAGGCGGCCTGCGTCCGCCTCAGGCATATGATTTCCTATCTTGATCTATCCTCTCTCCACAGAATTTTGTTTCTCCAGTTCAGAATTCACTTTTCTTAGGCCGAAATTTATATCTTCAGGCTGAAATATTTTCCTCTATCCCTTTGATAACACTCCCTGATCCTCCGATTCCAGGAACCCCGCCGAATTTTCGCAGTATAATATCCCGGATCGTCATGATCTGCTCGAAATTCGGGTTGTTCTCCTTATATCCGATATAATATTTCCTTGACCGGATCAGCCGGGGCAGTGTACAGTAATAGATTTTCCGTGGCGCCGCCACATAGGCCCTGTCAAAGAGCACCGGGCTCAGATACATATATCCCAGCCCCATCTTGACCATGCTGGCCGCTGCGATCATATTGGCCGTCTGGATCACCCGCGTCGGTCGGATCTGATACTGGTCCATCAACTGCTTCAGGTTCAGAAAAAGGCCCTGTGACTGGGCCGGCTGAATCAACGGTATATCCGAAAGAACCTCCGGTCTGAGTACAAAAGGATCCTTAATCGAGCTCTGTTCCAGCCCATTCTCCGGAGCATTTGCCAGCAATTCCCCTGGCATCAGATTCTCCGGAATGGCGATTACCAGATCCTCTTCCAAAATCGTTTCAAAGCAGAAATTCACCGTATCGATCTGCAAATGTCCCAGGATCACGTCGATCTCATCGTCCCGCAGATACTCCATCAGGCGCATCTCTTGGGATTCCTTAAGCTCCACGTTCAGATCCGGCCATCTCTCCAGTAGCTGTCGGATCAGCTCCGGACTCCACATTTCGCTGTGAATCTGGCCGATCCCGATCCGAATCGTGTCTCTCGGTTTGTCCATCTGGCGAATTTCCTCAATCATCTGATTTTCCTCCAGAAGCAGTCTGCGCGTCCGCTCCATATATACCTTTCCGTTCCTGGTCAGCGTCACGGGATTGTGGGAACGGTCAAAAATTTTGAAACCCAGGCTTTTCTCCAGATTGTTGATAAAGGCCGTAAGGGTAGGTTGGGTAATAAACAGCCGCTGGGCCGCCCGGGTCACATTCTGCTCCTCGCAGAGCATGGTGAGATAATTGAATTTTTCAAGAGTCATATTCCGCCTCTTCTCCATAGATTATTTTCTATTACTTCATCTATTATAATTGATTTTACAAAATAATTCAAACGGTTATAATAAGAATTAACAAGAAAACAAAAATGAAACGGAGGTACAAGGCATGATTATCACAGACGTTAAGGTTATCCGCGCGAACCGTTGTGTCTTCGCGAAGGTTATGACCGACGAGGGAATCTACGGTATCGGCGAAGCCGGCGCGTGGGGGCTGTTGGAGGCGTGCGCCACGGCCATCCACATGTTCAGGGGATACCTGGTGGGCAAGGATCCCCTGGATATCGAGCATCACTGGCAGTACATGCAGCGGTACGGCCATTTTCGCGGGGCGGCCATCATGGGAGCCATCTCAGCCATTGACGTGGCGCTCTACGACATTGCCGGCAAGTATTACCAGGTTCCCATTTACCGGCTGTTAGGGGGAAAATGCCGGGACAAGGTTCGCGTATACAACCACACGGCAGGCCAGACGGAGGAACAGCTGGTGGAAAATGCTATCCGCGGCAAGGAGGAGGGCTTCACCGCCCTGGGACATCTCAATCCGTACCTGGACGAGCCCCGCAATCTTCCCTTCCACGACAATAACACCCAGATGCTCTACAACGCGGAGCGCCGGATCGCCAAGGTGCGGGAGGCCGTGGGAGAATCCATCGATCTCTGTCTGGAAATGCACCGCCGGCTGGAGCCGGGGCTGGCCGTCCAACTGAGCCACCGGCTGGAAAAGTACAATCCCATGTTCCTGGAAGACCCAATCCGCCCGGATAATTACGATGAGATGGCCCGGGTAGCTGCCAAAACCAACATCCCCATCGCGACCGGGGAGCGGATCACCAGCTTTTTCGATTTCGCCATGCTGCTGGAACGAGGCGCCTGCAGTTATGTGCGGATGTCCCTCGCCGTCTGCGGCGGTTTCACCGGGGCGAAAAAGATTGCGGCGCTGGCGGAAGCCCATCATTGCAGCCTGGTACCGCACAATCCCCTCAGTCCCGTGACGACAAACGCGATTCTCCAGTTTGTGGCCGCCACGGAAAATGTGGCGATCACCGAATATCCGGATCCCTACAAAGCATCCACGGCGGATAACCTGCTGAATACCGGCGTAAAGCTCCGCCAGGTAGATATGGTTGACCATATTCCGGAATTCAAGGACGGTTATCTGGAAGTGCCTCAGGAGCCAGGCATCGGCATCGACCTCATTCCCGACGTAGAGGAACGTTTCCCGTTCCGGCCCCATGAAGTCAGCGCCCGTCTGAATCTGGACGGTTCTATCTGTGATCAGTAAAGGAGGAAATACAAATGAATACCATGACAATCTGCATCATCATTTTTGTTGTATCCCTGGCCCTCTATGGCATGAACAAGCTGCCCATGGGCGTGATCGGTATGGGGACCATCCTGGCCCTGGTGTTCACCAAATGCCTGGACGCCAATTCGGCTCTTACCTATTTTTCAAATAACAACGTGATCATGATGGCGGCCATGTTTGTGGTCTCCGCCGGCCTCAGCCGCACCAGCCTGATCGACCGTTTTTCCCAGGCCGTCAACAAGATGACCGGCGGCTCCTTCCGCCGCACCTATCTCTGCTATCTGATCCTGGCAATGATTCTGACAAACCTGATGAACAGCCCGGGTGCCTGCTTCTGCATTGTCTTCCCGCTGGCTGCCCAGATGTGCCGGGATTACAATGTGTCCCCATCCAAGGTTATGTTCCCGCTTGGCATGGTCTGCGTAGCCTGCTGCTGTGTGCTCCCCTTCGGAGCTTCCATCCAGGAATCCGGCATTTTCCAGGGCTTTCTGGACACCTATGAGACAGGCCTTACTTTCCGGGCCATTGACTACACCGTAGGCCGCTGGCCCATCCTGATCCTGGCTCCCCTCTGGGCCTGGACCATGGGTTACAAGATTGCGCCGGAGGAACCCATCAATCCCATCGCCATGACCTCTGTCCCCGCCTCGGAGAAAAAGCCTCTGAATAAGTTTTCGGATTGGGCAGGCGTGATCATTTTCTTTGGCGTAATCGTTCTCTTCTTTATGGGAAGCAAGATCGGCATTGCCTCCTGGCAGGCCTGCCTGCTGGGCGCCGTTCTGACCGTAGTCTGCGGGACCCTGACCGGCAAGGAAGCCATCGCGGCCCTTCCCATTGACCTGGCCTGCATGCTGATCGGCGCCCTGGCTATGGCTGGAGCTCTGACCGCCACCGGTGCGGGAGACGTGATTGGTGACACCCTCGCTGCGGCCGTGGGCAACGTACATAGCGGATATATGCTGGGACTTATTTTCTTCGCGATCCCCTTTATCCTGACTCAGTTCATGCAGAATCAGGCGGTTATTAATATTTTCGCCCCCATCGTTATCATGACCTGCAAATCCATTGGAGCCAATCCCATTGGCCTGCTGGTCATCATCACTGCTGCCGGCCTTACCGCTTACATGACCCCCATGGCCACCAGCGCCCTTCCCATCGTGATGGGTACCGGCGGATACGACATCAAATCTCTGGTAAAACAGAGCTGGCTTGTTTCCATTCTTTTTGGTATCATGTATGTAGTGTATGTCATGACAGTTCTGCCCTGCTTCTAGGCTGCGTGAAGACGGCGCCGGATGCTGCCAATTTTGAAAGGAAGTACCGGCGCTAGATTCTGATACCCATGAAAGGGAAGAACGGCACCAAACACCGAAACTATCGAATTGGAGACGCAGCGCCAAATCCCAGTATTTATGAAAAGGAGCAAAACAATGAAGATCACAAAAGTATATACGGAAAAATATAAATGGCCGAAAGAAAAACCGATTGCCAACGGTACCCACGTTTTCACGGACAACGAACTGAATCTGCTGGTCATCGAAACCGACGAGGGTATTACCGGTTACGGCACCAGCTGGGAGATCAACTTTGCCGAGCGGATGGGCAAAGCTATCCTGGGGGAGGATCCCCTCAATAATGAACGGTTGTGGAAAAAAACCTATGTACCCAAATTCATGGGCCGGAAAGGCAACAGTCTCTGGAGCGTGTCCGCTATTGATATTGCCCTCTGGGATATCAAGGCCAAGATCGCCGGACTTCCTCTCTACCGCCTGCTGGGCGGAAGCCGGGAGAAAATCCCATTTTACATTGCCGGCGGCTACTATGCCAAAGACAAGGGGATCAAGGAACTGCAGCAGGAAATGGAAGAATACCTGAGTTGGGGCGCCAAGGCCGTCAAGATGAAGGTCGGGCTGTTGAGCATGAAGGAAGACGCGGCCCGGGTGAAGGCTGTCCGGGAAGTGATCGGCGACGATGTCCGCCTGATGATGGATGCCAACTGCTCCTACAAGGCCTTTGAGGCGATTGAGTTTGCCCGCATGGTGGAGGAATACCACCCCTACTGGTTTGAGGAGCCGGTGGAGCAGGACGACTACGACGGCTACAAAAAGATTTCGGAAAAATGCAGTATTCCCATTGCGGCCGGTGAAAACGAGATGACCCGGTTCGGCTTCCGGGATCTTCTGAACGTCAAGGCCGTGGACATTCTGAACCCAGACGCTACCTGCATGGGCGGTGTCACGGAATTCATGAAGATCGCCGGCATGG
Organism: uncultured Lachnospiraceae bacterium; assembly: GCA_947626365.1. Lineage (GTDB taxonomy): Bacteria > Bacillota > Clostridia > Lachnospirales > Lachnospiraceae > UBA3402. The sequence continues at coordinate 50,467 of CANQRW010000007.1, read as the reverse complement.
CGGACGCCAACGGCGTCATCCTCAGCCCCCATGGCCAGCAGCAGGTCCACATCCATCTGGACTGTGCCGTGCCCAATGCCACCATCGCGGAATTCTACCCGCCCCAGTATGATGCGAAGATTTACGAGGCGTTCCAGTCCCCGGTCCGCTTCAACGAGGACGGCACCGTAAGCCCCTCCCAGGCCCCGGGCGTCGGGCTGGATATCAACCGGGATGCGCTGAAGAATTTCCGGGTTCAGTAATCCCAGCTTTTTCCGCGGGTAGTTTTATCTGCGGTCGCATATATCGGTTATCAAAACACAGATGTATAAGTATCAAAATACAGGGATAAAGTATCGAAATACGGGGATACCGCAAGCCAGCTGCTTCTTACCTCCGCCTTGCGGTATCCCTGTGGTTTTCTGCAAAATCTGCTTAACCAAAATCCACTAAAATTTCACTATTTCTTCACTATTTTCCTTATTATCGTTCTGTTACTCATCTTCTCAGCCACCATTCTGCCTGGAGTGATCGGGCCAAACTGCTCCATAGCCCACAAACGTAAGTTCTGTGAGACGGCAGTCCCTTTAGGTATCAAACCGGATCATCTCCCGGATGGCCTTACTCCGGTAAACCAGAGCCTTTCGCTCCTCAAACCCGATCTTCTCCCAGAAGGCGTTGCCGTCCTCGTTCCGTCCGAATACAACCAGGGAGGTCTTATTTTCACATACCAGACAGTATTGTCAGCATTAGTTGTGTTATCGAAAACTTGCGATTCTTGTTATCCAAAATTTGCGACTGTTTTTGAAAATATCCAAAATTCGGGGCCTTCAAAAACTAAGACTTTCATAGTTACTGTATACGCGTGCTATAATTCCGCTGGTTTTCGCTGATAAGTTATGATATACTTATACCGTTGAAGTATGGGAATCCGAAACTGGAAACAGGCTTACATTTGGAGGCATAAGGAGGACGTATGATAAAGTTTGGAACCGGCGGCTGGAGAGCGATCATCGGTGATGAGTTTACGAAAGAAAACATCTGTATTCTGGCGAAAGCCATGGCGGACAAGATGAAGGCGGAAGGGGCGGCGGAAAAGGGAGTCGTCATCGGCTATGACCGCCGTTTCCTTTCCAAGGAGACGGTTATGTGGAGCTGCGAGGTGCTGGCGGCGGAAGGCGTCAGCTGCTATTTCGTCAACCGTTCCGTGCCGACGCCGCTGATCATGTACTACGTGATGAAGCATGATTATCCTTACGGCATGATGGTGACGGCCAGCCACAATCCGGCGCTCTACAACGGAGTTAAGGTGTTTACGGCAGGGGGCCGGGACGCCGACGAGACCCAGACCCGGGACATTGAGAATTACATTGCCCGGGTGGACAAAGACAGGATTCGGAAGATTGACTATGAGGAAGCGGTGAAGCGGGGACTGGTTCACGAGTTCTACCCCATGAACGAGTATGTGGACAGCATCATGGACAAGATCGATATCGCAGCCATCAAGGAGGCCCATCTGAGGGTGGTTCTGGATCCCATGTACGGCGTCAGCGAGGCGGCTCTGGCCATTATTCTGGTGTCCGGACGCTGCGATCTGAGCATTATTCACCAGGAGCATGACACGCTGTTCGGCGGCAAGATGCCGGCGCCTGCGGCGGACCGTCTGGGGCAGCTGCAGAATTTCGTGGTGGATAAAAACTACGACTTGGGTATCGCCACCGACGGAGATGCGGACCGTCTGGGAGTCATTGACGACAGGGGAAGATATCTTCACCCCAACGACATTCTTGTGCTTTTGTATTATTATCTGATTCACTACAAGCACTGGCAGGGGCCGGTGGTCCGGAACCTGTCTACCACCCACAGGCTGGATGCCATTGCGGCCAGGTACGGCCAGGTGTGCTATGAGGTACCTGTAGGCTTCAAATACATTTCCGCCAAAATGGCGGAGACCGGCGCCATTCTGGGCGGCGAGTCTTCCGGCGGACTTACGGTGGCTGGCCATATCAATGGCAAGGACGGCGTCTATGCCGCTTCCCTTCTGGTGGAGATGCTGGCGGTGACCGGCAGGAAGCTGTCGGAGCTGATGGAGGTCATTCATGAGGAATGCGGCGCCCGCCATATGGAGGAGCGGGCTTACCGGTTCAATCAGGAGAAGAAGCAGAGCCTGATGAAACGGATCTACGTGGACAGGGAGCTGCCGTCCCTGGATGGTTATCAGGCGGCGAAGGTGTCCTATATGGACGGCTGCAAGGTGTATTTTGAGGACGACAGCTGGATCAGCGTCCGTTTCTCCGGAACGGAACCTCTTCTTCGTATCTTCTGCGAGGCGTGGACGAAGGAACAGGCGGAAAAGCTGTGCGGGCTGTTTGAGGGATATTTCGGATTGTGAAGGTGAGACAGGCGGCGGAAACGTGTGTCTGACCGCCTTTCCTGGACAAAATTTCCTGGATAAAAGAAACAGTATCTTACAGAGGGGACAATATCTTACAGGAGGTATGGAATATGGGATACACAAAAACAGAGCTTGGAACGCTGGATACGGGAGCGGCAGTGTACCGCTATACTTTGACCAACAAAAAAGGCGTGTCCGCTTCCTTTACGGATCTGGGCGGCATCTGGCTGACCATGATAGTGCCGGACCGGGAAGGGAAAACGGCTGATGTGCTGCTGGGTGCGGATAATGTGCCGGTGCTTCTGAATAATCCGGGGCACATGGGAGAGCCCGTAGGCCGCAACGCCAACCGGATCGCGGGCGGCGCTTTTACGCTGAACGGAGTTACCTATCTGCTGGACCGCAACAATGGGCCAAACAATCTCCACAGCGGGCTGGATTATTACCGGAAACGGATTTACGACGCGGCCGTGGAGGAGACGGAGGAAGGGACAAAGGTCACATTTTCCCTGTTCAGCCCCGACGGGGACCAGGGCTATCCCGGCAACGCCAATGTGGCGGTTTCCTACACGCTGACGGAGGACTGCGGCGTAAGGATCGATTACCGCATGACGGCGGATGCGGATACCATCGCTAATTTCACCAACCACGCCTATTTTAATCTGGCGGGCCATGACAGCGGCGATGTCCTGGAACAGAAGCTGTGGCTGGATGCGGACAACTTTACTCCCGCGGATGAGACATCCATTCCTACGGGAGAGATTCGGCCGGTGAAGGGAACGCCCTTTGATTTTACGGTGATGAAGGCCATCGGGCAGGATATTCACGCGGATTATGAACAGACGAAGATGACCGGCGGCTACGACCATAACCTGTGTTTAAACCATGAGAAGGGCAGGCTGTCCCTGATCGCCAAAGCCTGGGATGAGAAGAGCGGCCGCACCATGGAGGTCTATACGGACCTGCCTGCCGTACAGTTCTATACGGCCAATTCCCTGGAGACTGGCCAGGGCAAGTGTGGAGCCCGCTACGGCCATTACGCAGGTTTCTGTCTGGAGACCCAATATGTGCCTGATGCCATCAATCAGCCGAAGTTCGATTCTCCGGTGCTGAAGGCAGGAGATACCTACGCCACTACAACCATTTACAAATTCGGAGTCGAGTAATACATGGCAAAATCCTTATTTATCGCGGAAAAACCCAGCGTGGCCCAGCAGTTTGCGGCCGCGCTAAAAAAGAACTGGAAACGGAGCGACGGCTATCAGGAGGCGGACGACGCCATCGTAACCTGGTGCGTGGGCCACCTGGTGGCACTCAGCTATCCGGAAGCCTACGATCCCAAATATAAGCGTTGGAGCCTGCAGACGCTGCCCTTTCTTCCCAGGGAATTTAAGTATCAGGTCATTGACAGCGTATCCAAGCAGTTTGCCGTCGTCAGCCGCCTGCTGAACCGGCCGGATGTGGATGTGATCTATATCTGCACCGACTCCGGGCGGGAGGGCGAATATATCTACCGGCTGGTGGACCAGATGGCCGGCGTGAAGGACAAGATCAGGAAACGTGTCTGGATCGATTCCCAGACGGAGGAGGAGATCCTTCGGGGGATCCGGGAGGCGAAAGACTGGAAGGAGTACGATAATCTGTCGGCTTCCGCCTACCTGCGGGCCAAGGAAGATTATCTGATGGGAATCAATTTTTCCCGGGTGCTGACCCTGAAATACGGCAGCGCCATTTCTTCTTATCTGAAGCGGGACCGGACGGTGCTGAGCGTGGGCCGTGTCATGACCTGCGTGCTGGGCATGGCGGTGCGCCGGGAGCGGGAGATTCGGGAGTTCGTGAAGACGCCTTTTTACCGGGTGATCGGAACCTTCCAAAGCGGCGGATTTGCCTTTGACGGAGAGTGGAAATGCACAGAAGGTTCCAGGTACTTTGGGACGCCTGCCCTCTATAAGGAAAATGGATTTAAAGAGAGGAAGACGGCGGAGGAACTGATCGCGTATCTGACGGAGATTGATGGGGACGGCGCTGTGATGAAATCCGGCGCCGCAGCGGGAACCGGCAGTGACACTGCAGGGAAAAATTCAGCTGCGGCTGACAATAGTGCGGAAGCCGGCGGTGAAACCGCGGGGAAAGGACAGGCCGCGGCAGGAAACCTGACCGCTGTGATCGCTTCCGTGGAGCGGAAGAAGGAGACCAAGAATCCGCCGCTGCTCTACAATCTGGCGGAACTGCAGAACGACTGCTCCCGGCTGTTTAAGATCAGTCCGGACGCAACGCTGCAGGTGGTGCAGGAGCTTTATGAGAAGAAGCTGGTTACCTATCCCAGAACCGACGCCAGAGTGCTTTCCACGGCGGTCGCCAAAGAGATCCACAGGAATATCGGAGGGCTCAGACAGTTCGGGCCGCTGCAGGAGTTCGCTCAGGAGGTACTGGAATCCGGCAGCTATAAGAAGATTGCAAAATCCAGATATGTCAACGACAAACAGATTACAGATCATTACGCCATTATTCCCACAGGCCAGGGCTTTGGGGCATTGACGGGCCTGAAGCCTCTTTCGGCAAAGATCTATCAGCTGATTGCCAGAAGGTTTTTGAGTATTTTCTACCCGCCGGCCGTGTATCAGAAGACGGCGCTGGAGCTGGTCCGGAAGGAAGAGCATTTCTTCGCCAGCTTCCGCGTCCTGACGGAGCAGGGATATCTTAAGGTGGCGGATGTGACGGCCGGAAGGAAGAAGGAAACGGAGACAGGAAATCCGGAGAGTGACGGCGATTCGGAAAAGAACCGGAAGGATCTGGAGAACCCGGAGTTTTTGAAGATGCTGGCCGGTCTCCGAAAAGGCAGCAGGCTGGGGCTGGAAGGCTTCGAAATCAAAGAGGGAGAGACCTCGCCGCCGAAGCGGTACACCTCCGGCTCCATGATTCTTGCCATGGAAAACGCGGGACAGCTTATCGAGGATGAGGAACTGCGGGCCCAGATCAAAGGAAGCGGCATCGGGACAAGCGCTACCAGGGCGGAGATTCTGAAGAAGCTGGTGAATATTAAATACCTGGCTCTGAACGCCAAAACCCAGGTAATTACTCCGACGCTTCTGGGAGAGATGGTCTTTGAAGTGGTGCTGGCCTCCATGAAGCAGCTTTTGAACCCGGAGCTGACAGCCAGCTGGGAGAAGGGCCTGACCTACGTGGCGGAGGGAACCATCACTCCGGAAGAATATATGACGAAACTGGAGAATTTCGTGGCCGGACGGACCAACAATGTGATCCGGCTGAATAATCAGTATCAGCTGCGCGCAAGCTTTGACGCGGCCGCGGCAAATTACAGAAGCGGCGGCCAGAGCGCCAGAAGCAGAGGAGAAAGAAGCGGCGGCCAGGGCGCCGGGGATGCGGAAACGAAGAGCGGCCAGGGCGCCAGAAGAGGCGGGAAGGCCCCGGCAGGAAGAAGCAGAACGACGGCTGCTGCCGGCCGCGCTGAGAAAGGAGATTCACAATGAGCGTTTATAATGTCCGGGATTATGGAGCAGCAGGAGACGGAAGAACCAACGACGGACCGGCCATACAGAGGGCCATCGACGCCTGCCATGAAGCAGGAGGCGGCCGGGTCCTGGTGCCTGCCGGGATCTACAAATCCGGCTCCATCGTGCTGAAATCCCATGTGGAGTTCCACCTGGAGACCGGGGCGGTAATCCGCGGAAGCGAAAGGCTGGAGGATTACCATGTCCTGGATACCGGCGGCGAGAATCAGATGGCCCAGCGGCCTGCCGGCGTGCCCTCCTACATTAACAGCGAATATCACGGAGCGCCTTTCCAGTACTTTGTCTTTGCCAGAGACGGGGAAGACATCCAGATCACGGGACACGGAACCATTGACGGCAACGAGGAGATGTACCACGCCCGGGAGGGCAGATACCACATTGAGGGAAAGTTTTATCCCCGCATTCCGGTGGTTCTTATCGAGCATGTGCGTCATCTGACGGTGAAAGAGGTGACTCTGGCGAAAAGCGCTTTCTGGACCCTGCACATGATCGGCTGCGAGGATGTGCTGGTGGACGGGATCCGGATCCTTAACAGCCTGGTCATGGCCAACTCCGACGGTATTGACCCGGACCACTGTAAAAATGTGCGGATCGTCAATTGCCATATCGAGTGCGCCGACGACTGTATCTGCCTGAAAAATACGAAGAGCTATGAGAAATACGGAAGCTGTGAGAATATCGTGATCTCCGGCTGCACGCTGATCACTACCAGCGCTGCCATCAAGTTCGGTTCCGAGAGTGAAAGCGATTTCCGCAATGTGGTGGTGGACAACTGTATCATTACCCGCTCCAACCGGGGCTTTGCCATTCAGCTGCGGGACAAGGGCAATATCGAGCATGTGCTGGTGTCCAATCTGATCATTGAGACACGGCGCTTTTCCGAGGAATGGTGGGGGCGGGGCGAACCCATTTATATCACCTCCCATAACCGGAAGGAGGGCGTGGTGTCCGGGCAGATCCGCGACATTCAGTTTCGCGATATCGTCTGCACCGGCGAAAACGGCATTTTCATCCGGGGCAGCGAGGGTCATATTCTGGAGGACATTTCTCTGGAGAATATTTCCGTGAACCTGAAGAAGACCTCCAAATGGCCGGCGGACAGCTATGATCTGCGTCCTTTTGAGGGGGACGGTATCCTGCGCTCCCCGATTTACGGACTGTACGCGGAAAAGGCAGATGGCCTGAGGCTGGACGGCGTCCGCGTCAGCTGTGACGGTTCTATGGAGCCTTTCTATGGCGGAGAGACCCATTATGAGCAGGTGAGCAATCTGCGGGAAGACTGAGACAGAAGGCCAGCCGGCAGGAAGAGGCGGGACAGAGGACCAGCCAGTGAGAAGTGCGGAAACGGCCATGCGGATGGCGGGAAGCACCGGGCCGGCTGGCCAGCCGGCAGGAAAACTTTGAGAGTATAAAAAGGAGAGATACAGGCAATGAAGAAAGCAAGATTGTATATTGACAAGCATATGATCGTCAGCCGGGTGGACAAACGGATCTACGGCTCCTTTATCGAGCATCTGGGCCGGGCGGTCTATGAGGGGATTTATCAGCCGGGGCAGAAAACGGCCGATGAGCAGGGCTTCCGCCGGGACGTGATGGATCTGGTGCGGGAGCTGGGGGTGCCGGTGGTCCGGTATCCCGGAGGCAATTTTGTATCCGGCTACAACTGGCAGGACGGGGTAGGCCCCAGAGAGCGGCGGCCGGAGAAACTGGAGCTGGCATGGCAGGTGGTGGAGACCAACCAGTTCGGCCTTAATGAGTTTGCCGACTGGTGCAAAAAGGCGGACACCTCCGTCATGATGGCAGTGAATTTGGGGACCAGAGGGGTGGATGAGGCCCGCAGCATTGTGGAATACTGCAATGTGAAGGACGGCGGCTACTACAGCTCCCTGAGAAAGCGGCACGGGTATGAGGATCCCCACAATGTGAAGCTGTGGTGCCTGGGCAACGAGATGGACGGCCCCTGGCAGATCGGTCATAAGACGGCGGAGGAGTACGGTCGCCTGGCTTCAGAGGCAGGCCGGGCTATGAAATGGGTGGATCCGGACATTGAGCTGGTAGCCTGCGGCAGCGCGTCCCTGGATATGCCTACCTTTGGCGCATGGGAGGACACGGTTCTCTCCGAATGCTATGATGAGGCGGATTATCTTTCCCTTCACACCTATTACGGAAACCGGGACAATAATACGCCGGATTTCCTTGCCAACACCGTGGCCATGGATCAGTTTATCTCTTCCGTAGTGTCCATCTGCGACGCGGTGAAGGCTAAGAAACGGAAGACGAAAACCATCAATCTGTCCTTTGACGAGTGGAACGTGTGGTACCATTCCAACGAGCAGGATAAAAAGATCCCCCGTTGGAGTAAAGCGCCCCATCAGCTGGAGGACATATATAACTTTGAGGACGCCCTTCTGGTGGCCGGCATGATGATCACGCTGCTGCGCCACGCGGACCGGGTGAAGATTGCCTGCCTGGCCCAGCTGGTCAATGTGATCGCCCCCATCATGACTTCCGACAGCGGCGCCTGGCGGCAGACCATATTCTATCCCTTCCAGCTGATCAGCCGTTACGGCCGGGGGACGGTGCTTCATACGGTGGCGGAAGTTCCGGTGTACGAAAGCAGCCATGGCGACGCGCCCTATCTGGACAGTGTCTGCCTGATGGACGAGGAGCAGGAGACGCTGACCATATTCGCTGTCAACAAGGACCTGGAGGAATCCATGGAGATTTCCCTGGATGTCCGTCAGTTTGAAGGCTATCAGGTGAAGGAGCATATCGTCCTTCGCCATGACGATCTGAAGGCGGTCAATACGGAAGCCGACCCGGATCAGGTGGTTCCCAGAGCGGGCAGCGTCGTGGCCGGAGCGTCGGCGAAGGCTGACGGCGGTGTGCTGACGGCAGTCTTGCCGGATAAGAGCTTCCACGTGATTCGGCTGGGAAAGGCATGAGAAGGCTAAGTCATAAGAAGACTGAGCCGTAAGAAAGGCGCTTGTTTTCGCGGACGGGTAAGTGTCCGGCGGACAGGCGCCTTTTTTAAAATAAAATGAACCGTTTTCCCATTTTCCTGCTCTTATATACAGGCGCGCCAAAAAACGGGAGAGGAGGATGCCGTATGGACGGTCAGGAAGAGCTGGTCCGGCGGATGCAGGCCGGGGACACGGAAGCCTTTGGCCGGATCTTTGACTATTACGGAACGAGACTGCTGCGTATGGCCTACCTGCTCACCGGAAATTATGCTGACAGCGAAGATATTGTTCAGGAAACCTTTGAGACCTGCTTTTTCAAGTGCGGGGACTTAAAGGACTGTTCCAGATTTACGCCGTGGCTGTATCAGATCCTCACCAGGAACGCCTGGAGGATCGGCAGACGGAGCCGCAGGGAGGAACCGGTGGAGGAACTTCCTAAGTCCCGCGGACAGACGGGGCTGGAAGCGGAACGCCAGCCGCTGGAGATCATTGTGGAAGACGAAAGCCGCGCGGAGCTTTGGAAGGCCGTGCAGCAGCTGAGCCTGAAGATGCGGACCGTGGTGGTTCTCTACTATTATAATGGCCTTTCCACGAAGGAGATTGCCCGGATTACCCATTGTCTGGAAGGCACTGTAAAATCACGGCTCTATACGGCCCGGAAGATTCTGGAGCGGGAACTGAGAGAAGGAGGAACAGCGGTATGAGAAACCAGAAGGAAGATCGATTTGACCGGATGCTGAAAAGTGTGCTGGACAGTCAGGCAGATCATGTCTGCATGTCCCCCGGACTTGAATATCGAATCAGACAGACGGTGTATGAGAGCGGAAAGGAGAAAACGAAGATGAAAAATGGAAGAAAGAGAAAGTTTGCGGTGGCTCTGGCGGCTGTGTGCCTCTTGGGAAGCATCACGGCGGTAGCGGCGGGAACAGTGGCCGGATACCACAGCCATTCCTGGAGTGACGCGCGGGAAATCAAGTCCCTTGCCGATGTGGAAACAGTATCGAAAACCGTGGGATATCCGCTGAAGGCGGTGGAGACCTTTGCCAGCGGATATACCCTGAAGGGAGGCCATATTACGGACACGGAGGCAGTGGATTCAGAAAACAATGTGGTAGACGCCTATAAGGAAGTCATGTTCGACTACGAGAAGGACGGAATCCAGGTGATATTGGTGGAGCAGCCCATGGCGGATTACAAGAAAGGAGATTCGGATCATCCTAACCAGACGCAGATTGAATGCGGAGATATCACTCTGACTTACCGCGAGGATCCGTACAAGTTCGTGCCGCCGGATTATGAGCCTACCGACGAGGAGAAAGCGGCTATGGAGGCCAAGGAGTTGTATATCTCTTACGGAACCGACAAAGTGGAAGAGACGACATACCATTTCCTCACCTGGACGCAGGGAGATATCCTGTATACTTTTATGAGCTATGATGAGGATGCTCCGGGTGCAGAGGAGTTGACCGGGATGGCGAAGGAACTGATTGGGCTGGAAGGATAAAGGAACTGACAAGGGAGCGACAGGGAGGCAAAAAGGGAGCAAAAAGGAACCAATAAAGAAACCATACGAGAAATGAATTTTGAGGGCGATTCGACGGTCACGGAACCTGAGAAGCGCCCTCTTTTTGCGTCAGTATGCAAAAAGAGCGCCAGTGACGCGTTTTTTGCATTTTTGTCGGAATGATGATACAATGGCAAATAGAAACAGGCCATTGTCTTTCGCAGAAAGGTGGGTAATACAAATGATCAGCTATCATACAGTAATTAACGGAATCGACGTCTGCGCGCAGTATACGGAAGAGAGTGTGCGGAATATTTTTCTGCCGCTTCTTTGCCGCTTTTCCGCTTTGCGCGAGGCGAAAAACCGCCGCATCCTCGTTATGCTGGCGGCGCCTCCGGGAGCCGGCAAAAGCACCCTGGCAGACTTTCTGCGAACGCTTTCCCTGCATGAACCGGACGTTATGCCCGTTACCGTAATCGGCATGGACGGATTCCATCGGTATCAGGACGATTTGGCGGCCCATACCGTGATCCGGGACGGCAGGGAGGTTTCCTTGGTTCAGATTAAAGGCGCCCCGGTTACGTTTGACCTGCCCCGCCTCACCGAATACATCCGAAAGGTCGCGGCCGGCTTACAATGCGGCTGGCCGGAATATAACCGTATGCTTCACAATCCCACCGAGGATGCCATTAAAGTGACCGGAGATATCGTTCTTCTGGAAGGAAATTATCTTCTGCTGGACAGAGACGGCTGGCGCGAACTGGCCGGATTCGCAGACTACACCATCCGAATCACTGCCGATGAAGCCATGCTGCAAAAACGTTTGGTCAGAAGAAAAATCCAAAGCGGAACAGAACCGGAACCGGCGGCCCGGTTTGTTGAATTCAGCGATATGGCGAATGTCCGCGAGTGTCTGGAACATACGAAAAAAGCGGACCTTACGCTTATTCTTCAGGAAGACGGCTCCTACACGCTGTCCAGGGAGTCCGCGCGCCTGATGACGCCGATGCCGTAGCATTTTCCTGCGGCATCCCTTTTTTGCATATAGTTAGATATAGGGAGCAGACAGTTCCGAACCGATTGACGAAAGAAAGATCCTGTATTATAATACGTATATTCTACAAAAAAGGTAGGAATTAGCGGATATGAGTTTATTGATCAAGGACACCACCAGAGAAGAGCGGGAGCAGATCATCCGCCAATCCCTGGACTGCGGCGGCGGATGCGAAAACTGTTCTTCCTGTTGGCTGGGAGGCGGGAATCCTTTTGAGATGTACCAGGATTATATTGACGGCAAAAAGGAAATCGCCCAGATCAATGGTGAGTATCGGGCGCGCCTCCAGCGGGGCTAGGCGGAAAATAGGATTCGGCTGCCCGGATATTGAAAAATGAGGGAACAGTAAAATGGGTATTTCTGTGGAAGAACTCAATAAGCTGGACAAGAACAGCTACCAGCTTATTGATATACGAAATAAAGAAGAGATTGCTCACGGGGCCATAAAGGGAGCGGTCGCGGCGTCTTTGGAAGAAATTGAGAACAATCCCCGGATTGACTGCTCAAAAAAGCTGATCATCTGCTGCAGCAGGGGACAATTCAGCGTGGAAGCGGCAGAGATTTTGAGAGAAAAGGGCCTGGATGCGGTAAGTCTGGACGGAGGATATATCGCATGGCTTATGGATGTAATGAGCAGGCCGGAGGAGAGCGATAAGGCGGAGGACGCGGAGAAAAGTCTGCGGAAAAAATTTAAAAAGACCATCTGGTCCGGGTTCACCAGGGCCATCAACGACTATGAGCTGGTGCTGCCGGGAGACCGGATCGCAGTCTGCATCTCCGGAGGTAAGGATTCCACGCTTATGGCCAAATGCTTTCAGGAGCTGAAACGGCATAACAAGTTTGAGTTTGAGGTGAAGTTCCTGGTGATGGACCCGGGATACAGCCCGGAAAACCGCAGGCTCATCGAGGAGAACGCCAGGAGTCTGAACATACCGATCACCATTTTTGAATCGGATATCTTTGATTCCGTATATCATGTGGAAAAGTCTCCCTGCTATCTGTGCGCCCGGATGAGAAGGGGACACCTGTATCATTTCGCGAAAGAACTGGGGTGCAATAAGATCGCCCTGGGACACCATTTTGATGATGTGATCGAGACAATCCTTATGGGGATGCTCTACGGAGGGCAGATCCAGACCATGATGCCCAAGCTGCACAGCACAAATTTTGAGGGAATGGAGCTGATTCGGCCCCTCTATCTGGTGCGTGAAGATGACATCAAGGCCTGGCGGGATTACAACGGCCTCCATTTTCTTCAGTGCGCCTGCCGGTTTACGGACACCTGCTCCACCTGCGGCAGTGGGGAAAACCCGTCGAAGAGGGCGGAGATAAAGGAACTGATTCGTTCCCTGAAGGAGGTAAATCCATTTGTGGAGAAAAATATTTTCCGAAGCGTGGAAAACGTGAATCTGGACACGGTCATCGCCTACAAGAGGAATGGCGAGAAGCACAGCTTCCTGAATGGATACGATGACGCTGTGGTCAAAATGCCGTCAGACAGCGAGGATTGACCCGACGGTACATGAGAAAAAACGCCGCTGCCGGAACCTCAGAATGTTGGATGCCCGGCAGGGGCGTTTCAGTGAGAGAATCTGCAGCGGATGAGCAGCGGTACAAGGATCCGTTATTACATTTTATAGGTCCAGCTTCAGGTCTCCCTCCCGGATCCAGCCCAGCTTTCTGGAGATTTCACCGAAGATCCATGTGAGTATCGCAGGCAGCAAAAAGCAGACCAGCAGGATTCCCAGCCACATATTCGCGCCGCCCTCCATGGCGGTGAAGATTCCGATGGGGCCTACCAGTCCGCAGGTGCCCATGCCGGAGCCCTCCGGGATGTTCTCCAGGCGGAAGACCATGGTAGCGATGGGGCCGGTGATCATGGAGGTCAGGGTGGGAGCGATCCAGATGCGGGGATTTTTCACAATGTTGCCCATCTGGAGCATGGAGGTGCCCAGGCCCTGGGCCAGAAGGCCGCCCATGCCGTTTTCCCGGTAGCTCATGACGGCGAAGCCTACCATCTGGGCGCAGCAGCCGGCAGTGGCGGCGCCTCCTGCCAGTCCGCCCAGGCCCAGCATCATGCAGATGGCGGCGCTGCTGATGGGCAGCGTCAGGGCGATCCCGATGAGGGCGGAGACCAGCATTCCCATGAAGAAAGGCTGCATTTCCGTGGCGGTCATTACCAGGCTGCCGAAGCCGGTCATGAAGGCTGACACGCCGGGGCCTACAAACTGGGCCACGAGGACGCCGGAGATAATGGTGACGCCGGGGGTGACCAGGATGTCCACCCGTGTCTCCTTGGAGACCAGCTTGCCCAGCTCCGTGGCGATGATGGTGGCGATCAGAGCCCCTACCGGCCCGCCCAGGGCGTTGCCGGCGATTCCCACGGTGGCGGCGGAGAAGAGCACCAGCTGAGGCGCTTTCAGGGCATAGGCGATGGACACGCCCAGAGCCGCGCCGGTGGCGCCTTTGGCGTAGTCTGAGATGGTATTGAAAAGCTGGATGCCGGTCCGCTGTCCCAGGGTGCCGAAGATGGTGCCGATGAGAAGGGAGGCAAACAGGCCGAAGGCCATGGCTCCCATGGCGTCGATCAGGTAGGTTTTTGCCGTGATATGTATGTTTTTCCGCTCCAGAAATTTTTTAAAATCCGATTGTTTCATTGTGGACTCAGCTCCTTTCGCCGAATGGTTTTCTGATAGTTTAGCACAAAATAAAAAAACGGCAAGAGATTGACAAAAATGTAACAAAATGGCAAATTGACGATTTCATGGGGCGGTGATATAATTTTGGTCAAAGCAGAAATTGGTCAAAGCAGAAAACAGAGCGAACAGAGTAAGAATATTACCCATATGAGAAGGAGGATTGGATCATGGAATTTAAAAATATCTATACCTGTTTTCCGGGCGGAAAGCACAAAGTTCTGACCATGAGTTACGACGACGGCAAGGAGGATGATCTGCGCCTTCTGGAGATTTTTAACCGTTACGGCATTAAGGGAACCTTTCATCTGAACTCCGGGCTGGAAGGGCAGCGGCAGGAAAACGGGATCACCCGGCTTCCCATTTCCTCCTATAAAGAGGTGTACAAGGGCCACGAGGTGTCCTGCCACACGGTGCTTCATCCCACCATTGCCCGTTGTCCCATCGAGCAGGTGGCGGTGCAGGTGCTGGAGGACCGCAGGGCGCTGGAACGTGCGGTGGGTTACCCGGTCCGGGGGCTTTCCTATCCCAACGGTTCTTATTCCAGGGAGATCATCGAGCTGCTTCCCAAGCTGGGCATCGAGTACAGCCGCGTGGTGGGCAACACCGATGATTTCGCTATGCCGGAGAATTTCCTGGAGTGGAAATCTACCTGCCATCACAATCACAATCTGCTGGAGAACGGCAGGCGGTTTATCGAGCTGGATAAGACCCAGTATCTTTACATGATGTATGTGTGGGGCCACAGCTATGAGTTCCCCAGAGATAATAACTGGGACATGATGGAGGAGTTCTGCCGCATGGTTTCCGGTCGGGAGGACACTTGGTACGCCACCAACATCCAGATTGTGGACTACATGAACGCGGCGAAGAGGCTGCAGTTCACCATCGACGGCGATAAGGTGTACAATCCCAATGCCTGCAGCGTGTGGATTGAGGTGGACAAGCGGAAGGTGGAGGTGCCGGGCGGCGCTTTGGTGGAGATTTAAGATATGGCGCACTGTTATGGCGGAGGTCTTGAATGCGGTGTTCGCATGCTGACATGGCGGAAATTTCAGCTGCAGCGTTCGCATGCCGACATGGCAGAAATTTAAGCTGCGGCGTGCCGCGGAAACAGGAAAAATAAAAATGAGATGAGGAATTGCAATGAAAATTCGGGATATTCTGGCACAGGGAAAACCAACCCTGTCCTTTGAGGTATTTCCTCCCAAGACACAGGACAAATATGAGACGGTGGAGGCTGCGGCCCGTGAGATCGCGGCCTTGAAGCCTTCCTTTATGAGCGTGACCTACGGAGCCGGCGGCGGCACCAGCCGCTATACGGTGGACGTGGCGGCTACACTGAACAATGAATACCATGTGCCGACGCTGGCCCATCTGACCTGCGTTTCTTCCACCAGGGAGCATGTGCATCGGGTTCTGGAGGATATGCGGCTCCACGGGATTGAAAATGTCATGGCCCTGCGGGGGGACATTCCCAAAGACGGCAAAGTGGAGAAGGATTACCGGTATGCGTCCCAGCTGATTCGGGAGATCAAGGAGAACAGCGACTTCTGTATCGGAGCCGCCTGCTATCCGGAAGGTCATGTGGAGTCGGTGAATAAGACAGCGGATATCGGATATCTGAAAGAAAAGGTGGAGGCAGGCTGTGATTTCGTCACCACCCAGATGTTTTTTGACAATAACATTTTATATAATTATCTGTACCGGATCCGGGAACGGGGAATCACGGTGCCGGTGGTGGCGGGCATCATGCCCGTGACCCATATCAGTCAGGTGGGGCGGATCACCCAGATGTCAGGCACCTATCTGCCGGCTCGTTTCAAGGCGGTGGTGGACCGGTTTGGAAACAATCCGGCGGCCATGAAGCAGGCGGGAATCGCTTACGCCACCGACCAGATCATTGATCTTATCGCCAACGGCGTCAACGCGGTTCACGTGTACTGTATGAACCATCCGGACGTGGCTAGAAAGATTAAGGAAAATCTGTCGGAAATCCTGTGACAGGAAAATCTGTGGGAGATCCTGTGGCCGGTCCATCGGCTTTACGTCATCCGTTTTATCCTGACGCCGTATTGAGGCCCGGATGGCGTAAGGAGGACGGGAAAGGGCTGGATGTGGGAAAATAGCTGCGGGGGCGGCCGGTCAGCGGATGGTATGATCAGGACGGAGGGACAGGTATCAGGAGGGACAGGTGTGATGAAGAGAAATATCCGGGAGACCCTCAGATATCTGGGGTATAAGAATCAGGCGGCGGACCCGGCGGTGATGGAGTTGATTGAGGGCAGCTGGGATGACCTGGAGAGGGCGGCTTCCCCCAAATCTTTCTGCAGAGAGTATGGACTGACGGTGAATGGTGAACATATTGATGCCGGCGTGTTTCAGACAGACAGCCGGTCGCTGGCCCGGAATCTGAAAGGCTGTGAGCGGGTGATCCTTCTGGCGGCTTCTCTGGGAGCGTCGGTGGACGTGCTGATTCAGCGGTACAGCAAACTTCAGGTGAGCAGGGCCGTGGTCCTGCAGGCAGCAGCAGCGGCCTGCCTGGAGGATTACTGCGATTCGGTTAATGAGAAACTGAAGGAAGACTATCTGAAAAAGGGACTGTATCTCCGGCCCCGTTTCAGCCCGGGCTACGGAGATTTCTCCCTGGAGTGCCAGAAGGCGATCCTTCAGAGCCTGGAGGCAGCGAAGCGCGTGGGAATCACGTTGACGGACAGTCTGCTTATGGCCCCGTCCAAGTCGGTGACGGCGGTGATCGGCGTCAGCCGGCTGCCAGGGAACTGTACGGTGAAGGGCTGCGAGGCCTGCGATAAAATGGACTGCGTTTATCGGAGATAAGGAGCATGGAAGGAACGAATACGCACATGGGAGTTTTGGAAGAGATCAAAAATCGAAAACTGTTTTTCGACGGCGGCATGGGAAGCCTTCTGCAGGCCAGAGGACTGGCACCGGGCGAACTGCCGGAGACCTGGAATATCCGGCATCCGGAGGTCCTCAGAGAAATCCATCTGGAATATCTCCAGGCCGGCTGCGACGTGGTGACCACCAACACCTTCGGCGCCAACGGCCTGAAATATGGGGCTGATGGGGAGTTTTCATTGGAGAAGGTGGTGACAGCCGCTGTGGAGAACGCCAGGGCGGCCATTGAGACCTATGGGCGGGAGATTTCCGACAGGCAGAAACTCGGAAAATATATTGCCCTGGATATGGGCCCCACAGGGAAGCTTTTAAAGCCTCTGGGGGATCTGGCTTTCGAGGACGCCTATGATCTGTACCGTCAGGTGGTTTTGGCCGGCGTGAAGGCAGGAGCCGATCTGGTGCTGGTGGAGACCATGAGCGACAGCTACGAGGCGAAAGCGGCGGTGCTGGCAGCCAAGGAAAACTGTGATCTTCCGGTGTTCGCTACCATGATCTTTGATGAGAAAGGGAAACTTCTCACAGGAGGAAACGTGGCCTCCACGGTGGCTCTTCTGGAAGGACTGGGCGTAGACGCCCTGGGGATTAACTGCGGCCTGGGACCAGTGCAGATGAAGGGAATCCTGAAGGATATTCTGGAGGCTGCGTCGGTGCCAGTTATTGTCAATCCCAATGCCGGCCTGCCCAGAAGCGAGAATGGGAAGACCGTATACGATATCGACGCCGATACCTTTGCGGCTGTCATGGAAGAAATTGCGGATATGGGGGCCAACGCTTTGGGCGGCTGCTGCGGCACTACGCCGGAACACATCCGGAAAACGGTGGAGAGATGCAAATACAAGCCCCAGATTCTGCCCACGGAGAAAAACCGGACAGTGGTTTCCTCCTACGCGCAGGCGGTGGTGATCGGCCGGTCGCCGGTGATCATCGGGGAACGGATCAACCCTACTGGAAAGTCTAAATTTAAGCAGGCTCTCCGGGATCATAACCTGGAATACATTCTGCGGGAGGGCGTGACCCAGCAGGATCACGGTGCCCATATTCTGGACGTGAACGTGGGCCTTCCGGAGATCAATGAGCCGGAAATGATGGAAGAGGTGGTAAAGGAGCTGCAGAGCATTATCGACCTGCCTCTTCAGATCGATACCTCTGACATAGCCGCCATGGAGCGTGCCATGCGGATCTACAACGGCAAGCCTCTGATCAATTCCGTCAACGGCAAGGAGGAATCCATGAGAGCCGTATTTCCGCTGGTGAAAAAATACGGCGGCGTGGTGGTGGCTCTGACGCTGGATGAAAAGGGAATTCCGGAGACGGCGGAGGGACGCGTCGCCATTGCCAAAAAGATTTACCGGACGGCGGCGGAGTACGGAATCCGGCCGAAGGATATCCTGATCGACGCCCTGTGTCTGACGGTCAGCTCCGACAGCAAGGGGGCCCTGACGACGCTGGAGACCCTGCGGAGAGTCCGGGATGAGCTTCACGGCAAGACCATTCTTGGCGTGTCCAATATTTCCTTTGGCCTGCCTCAGAGAGAGATCATCAACGCCGCGTTTTTCACCATGGCCATGGCAAACGGTCTGAACGCCGCCATCATCAATCCCAACTCGGAAGCCATGATGCGGGCCTATTACAGCTTCCGCGCTCTGGCGGATCTGGATCCCCAGTGCGGCGAATATATAGCCATGTACAGCGGGCAGACAGCCGGTCTGGGACAGTCAGCGGTGCGGAATCCGGCAGTGGGAAGCAGCTCTGGCAGCGGAGCTGGAGAAGGAATGTCAGCTGGAAACGGTTCCGGCGGCAGCACAGCAGCCGATTTATCCCTTTCCGACAGTATTGCCAGGGGCTTAAAGGAGCGGGCCCAGGCGGCAGTGAGGGAGCTTCTGAACAGCATGGATTCCCTGACTATTATCAACAGCGAGATGATACCGGCCCTGGACCGGGTGGGCAAAGGTTTTGAGAAGGGGACGGTCTTCCTGCCCCAGCTTCTCATGAGCGCGGAGGCGGCCAAGGCGGCATTTGAGATTATAAAGGACCATATGACGGTTACCGGCGAGGCCAGGCAGAAGAAAGGTGAGATCATTCTGGCAACGGTCAAGGGAGACATCCACGATATCGGCAAGAACATTGTGAAGGTTCTTCTGGAGAATTATGACTTTGAAGTCATTGATTTGGGCAAAGATGTGCCGCCGGAGGTGATCGCGCAGACGGCAAGGGAGCGCCATGTGGAACTGGTGGGCCTGAGCGCCCTGATGACCACCACGGTACCCAGTATGGAGGCCACCATCCGGCTTCTGCGGAAGGAGACCCCGTGGGTGAAGGTGATGGTAGGAGGCGCCGTGCTGACGGAGGAATACGCCCGTACCATCGATGCGGACCGGTACTGCAGAGATGCCATGGCGTCGGTCAATTACGCTGAGAAAGTGCTGGGAGGGAAAGAAAATGCTTAAGCTGGTTCGTCTGGAAGAGAAATACCGCCCTCAGCTGGAAGAGATGATGGAGGAGTGGAAGGCATCGGGAGAGAATATCATTCCCCAGGCTATTGACAAGGCGGATTACAGGGATTTTGACGATTATCTGGAATCCCTGGAGATAAAGGAGGCCACGGATCAGCTGGTAACCGACACCACGCTGTTCTGCCTGGATACGGAGGAAAACCGTTTTGTGGGGGCCGTCAATATCCGTCATCAGCTGAACGATTATCTGCTTCGGGCAGGCGGACACATCGGCGACGGCGTCCGTCCCTCAAAGCGAGGCAAAGGCATCGGGACGGAGATGGTGGCATTGACTCTTGAGGAGTGCCGCAGGCTGGGAATCCGCCGGGTGCTGATGTGCTGCAGCCAGGACAATATTCCCTCGGCCAGAACCATTCAGAAGAACGGCGGCGTCCTGGAAAATGAGGTGGAAGAGAACGGCAGGATCATGCAGCGGTACTGGATCGATCTTATGACCCGTTCGGAAAAGGCAAGACGGTTCTTTGAGGAGGGCTATAACTGTTCCCAGTCGGTGGTTCTGGCATTTGAGGATCTGTTTGACATGGATCGGGATACGCTGCTTAGGCTGGCTTCGCCTTTTGGCGGCGGTCTGGGACGGCTCCGTCAGACCTGCGGCTGCGTCAGCGGCATGGCTATGGCGGCAGGCGCCCTCTATGGGTATTCCGACCCGAAAGCCAGAGAGGAGAAGGCGGACCTTTACGCGCTGATCCAGCAGCTGGCGGCGGAGTTTGAGAAGGAGAACGGAAGCATCAACTGCCGGCAGCTGCTGAGCAGCCTGATGGGGGTACCGCCGGAGCAGGTGGACGCGGCTCCCCAGCCGGAAGCCCGGACTCCTGAATATTACAAAAAGAGGCCCTGCGCCGCTCTGGCTGCCTCGGCGGCAGGAATACTGGAGCGGAAACTGGAGAGGAAGGGGTAGGATCATGAGACAGTATATTGTAGACGCTTTTACCGATAAGGTGTTCAGCGGCAATCCCGCCGCCGTATGCGTCATGGACAGATGGCCCGAAGAGCGGTGGATGATGCAGGTCGCAGGGGAAAACAATCTGTCGGAAACGGCGTTTATTGTGAAAGAGGATTCCGACTATCATCTCCGCTGGTTCACTCCCGGCACGGAGGTGGAGCTGTGCGGTCACGCCACGCTGGCGTCCGCTTTTGTCATACTGAACTTTTACGACAGAAGTTCGGATAAGGTGGAGTTTGATACCATGAGCGGCAGGCTTACGGTTACGCGCCGAAAGAATCTTTATGAGATGGATTTTCCGACCTATGAATTAAGGGAGATTCCGGTTACGGACGATATGGAAGCGGCTCTGTTTGCCGTCTCCGACATCCAGTGAAGATCTGCGGCCGCAACCGGGAAATTAAACATAACGTAGGGATTTTTTAAGGAAAATCCGCTGAAATCCTCTCTTTATCTGTGGTAGAATAGCGTATGGAACAGATGTGAGCGTTCTTTGCACCCACAGAAAAGGGAGGATTCATTTATGAAGAAAATGTTCGAAAGGACGGCGGCCATCCTGATGGTCGTCATGCTGGCAGTGTTTGCGGTCAGCGCCTGCGGCGGAGGAAGCAGCGGGACTGCCGCGACGAATTCAGCCGCCAACACCTTCGGGGGACAGGCCCCTCGGGTGGATAGGTACATGGCGGAGCCAGCTATGGTGGAGACAATAGCTGAGACAACGGCCGCCGCAATGGACGCGGGAGGGGTTTATGCCTATGACGGCGAGGCCGGCGGATACGAGAGAGCTTTTGATACCAGTATGACGGAGATTCCCATGCCGGAGGAAGCGGAAGAAGATATCGGAACCGGTTCCGAAGGGAATGACGGCGAGCAGACGTCAAAGGCGAACCGGAAGCTGATCCGCACAGTGAGTCTGAGCGTGGAGACCACGGAGTTTGAGAATCTGCTGGGTAAGATCAGTCAGGCAGTGGAAAGCGATGGCGGATATATCGAGCAGTCGGATGTGTCCGGCAACAGCATATCCTATTCCGGCGTCAGCCGCAGGTATGCGTATCTGACGGTGCGGGTGCCCAGCCATAAGCTGGATGGGTTTCTTGATCAGGTATCGGAGCAGAGCAATGTGATCAACCGCTCCGAGAGTGTGGAGGATGTGACCCTGCAGTACACGGATGTGGAGAGCAGGAAGAAATCCCTGACTATCGAGCAGGAGCGGCTGTGGGAGCTTCTGGAGCAGGCGGATTCCGTGGATTCCATCATTGCCCTGGAGTCCCGGCTTTCAGAGATCCGTTATCAGCTGGAAGGGTATGAGTCCCAGCTGAGGACCTATGATAATCAGGTGGATTACAGTACGGTACATATTGACGTTCAGGAGGTGGGAGTGTTCACGCCCACGGAGCCGGATTCTGTTCTCACCAGGATTCAGAAGGGCTTTAAGCGGAACCTGGAAGGCGTGGGGACGGGCCTTGTGGATCTGTTTGTGTGGTTTTTGTCTTCCCTGCCGTCGATCGTGCTTCTGCTGGTGGTGCTGGCTGTCATCTGGCTGATCATAAAGGCCGTTATTCGGAAAACCGGGGGGAAAAGAAAGATGAGGAAACTGCGTCTGCCGGGCAGGAAGAGTTCTGCCGGGCAGGAGAGCAGAGGGCCGGAGGCCGCGGACGCAGGACAAAAAGCGGAAGCGGCAGAGAAAGCAGCCGCAGCGCAGAGCCCAGAAGCAACAGAAAAAGCGGACACAGGACAGAAACCGTAAGCGGCAGCCAGGGCGAAGGCGAAAAAGACCGGACAGCGGATTGGAACTGCCGGAATCTGGTATTATAAAATTGAATGAATCTGGATATTATTATCACTCCAATTGTGTGCTATGATGGGAAACAATCCAAGCAGACAAAAGGAGTGATAATTTTATGAACCGGGAAAATGAGAAGACATATAAGATTGTAGTTACAGGCCTGATGGCCGCCCTTTGCTATGTGGCGTTTACCTTTTTAAAGATTCCCATTCCCACCTTTGGCGGCGATATGGTGGCCTTACATATCGGAAACGCCTTCTGCGTGCTGGCGGCTCTCCTTCTGGGCGGCGGCTATGGCGGTCTGGCAGGTGCCCTGGGAATGACCATCGCGGATATCATCGATCCGGCTTATGTGACCAGCGCGCCCAAGACCTTTTTCCTGAAGCTGTGCATCGGGCTGGTGTCAGGCTTTGTGGCCCACCGGATCGCCCATATCACAGAGGATCATGACACGGGATATGTGATCAAATGGTCTCTCCTGGCGTCCATTGCAGGGCTGGGTTTCAATGTGATCATGGATCCGATTGTAGGATATTTCTATAAGAATTATGTCCTTGGCGTGGGAGCTCCTGCAGCCGCCATCATGTCTACCTGGGCGGCAGGCGTGACTTTTATCAACGCCATTGCGGGAACCATCGTGGTGGTTGTGGTGTACTCGGCGGTGCGTCCGGTGCTTAAGAAAGCGGGACTTTTCTTCCATGTGGGATGATTCTTGTTCCGGTGCGCGTGCAGGCTTCGTGCTGCTTTCCCGGAGACCGGGACGGATCCGGAAATGCGGATTCCCCAAAAGGATTCCCC
This sequence comes from uncultured Lachnospiraceae bacterium, assembly GCA_947626365.1. Classification (GTDB taxonomy): domain Bacteria; phylum Bacillota; class Clostridia; order Lachnospirales; family Lachnospiraceae; genus UBA3402. The sequence continues at coordinate 27,384 of CANQRW010000007.1, read as the reverse complement.
AAGGCCACAAAAATCTGTGCAAAAATCCGTGAAAAATCCATGAAAAGTGGTGACATTTTTCGCCGGCGGTGCTAGAATGGTCACAAAAGCCGGTATGGACAGAGGCTTTCGGGCCATAATGGACATATGGGCTTCATCAATGAGATGCAAGGAGGAAGAATGATGTTAGACGCAAAAGTAGCAGAGCTTTTAAACACTCAGATCAACAAGGAGTTTTATTCCGCGTATCTGTACCTGGATTTTTCCAACTATTATGTGGAGCAGGGCCTGGACGGCTTTGCCAACTGGTATCGGATCCAGGCTCAGGAGGAGCGGGATCACGCCATGCTGATGCTTCAGTATCTCCAGAATAACGGCTGCAAGGTGACTCTGGACGCCATCGACAAGCCGGATAAGGTATTTGCCAAATATGACGATCCCCTTCATGCCGGCTACGAGCACGAGCAGTATGTGACCGGCCTGATCCATACTATTTACGACGCCGCCCATGAGGTGAAAGATTACCGCACCATGCAGTTTCTGGACTGGTTTGTGAAGGAGCAGGGCGAGGAGGAGACCAACGCTGAGGGCCTGATCAAGAAGTACGAGCTGTTCGGCTCCGATGCCAGAGCTCTGTATATGCTGGACAATGAGCTGGCTGGCAGAGTGTATTCCGCTCCGTCCCTGGTGCTGTAAGCCGGACGGTTCGGTAAAGCCGTTATGAACCGCAAGAAAGTTGTGTGTTCCTGCCGCCATGTGACCAAGGGCGACATTGCCGACGCCATAGAGGGCGGGGCCGTCACCGCCAAGGAGGTCCGGAAAGCTACCGGCGCCGGCAAAGGCTGCGGACACTGTAAAAAGAAGATTAAAAAATGTGTGAAGAAGCTGGTTGGATAAAACCGGAGACAGAAGAGGAGTGAGAGCGGAAATCAGGAGCCTGAAATCCGTTTCCACTCCTCTTCCGTGCATTCTTCGCGGCTGTATCGGGCCTTCTCGTAAAGCTGGTGGAGCGTCTGGTCGTCGATGGCGGCGGACAGCTCCAGTTCCGTGGGGGAGGCCCATTCCGGCGGGGCGGAAGCCTGATTTTTCTGCTTCCGGCCGGTCAGAATCGTCTTTTTGTAATGACGGCGGATCCGGGCGTCGGCGGAGACCAGGTAGCGGAGACCGGAATCTTTCTTGGCGTCGGCGTTCGGTCCGTTCCCCGCAAGAGGCATGTTCAGGGTGGGCTTTAAGTAGATTTTTTCGTCCTCGTCAAAATGCCGGGGTTTGATGATGAAGCCCCAGATATTGCGAAGCATGGCGCGCAGGGCAAAAATGACGAACACCCAGAACAGGACGAACATGACGATATCAAAGGCCTGCCAGATGTATTTGAACCATTCGGGGGCCTTGGGACCGGCGTCCATCAGTTTCCTCAGCTGCTCCAGATCCATGCCGCCTCCCATCGTCTCCGGTATGATCGGTTCCGGCGCGGACATCTCCGGCTGGCTGGTGATCCAGTCATAAATGGCCTGCCAGATGGGCTCTGTTGCGTATACCAGGATCAGGGAAGCGATCATGGAGATGCCCAGGAACACGGTCATACAGAAGGAGTTGACGAAGGAAATCTGTTTCTGAGGCAGGTGGTCCGTGTCCTTAAACAGATTCAGAAAATCATAAAAGGCATTCAGGTTCTGATGGATCAGGAACATGACGGCCAGAATGAGAAAGCCGATGAAGGCAATCCGTCTCAGCAGGACCGACATCTCCTGCATTTCGTAATGCATCATCACAAATCCCACAAGATAGGCGGCGCCCAGGCAGAAAGCGGCAAAGGAGAAAAAGCCGCTTCTGTTTTTGGAAATCCAGTAATTAAATAACTTGCGTACGACCATAAGGCACCTCCCACTCATAGATTTCGGCATGCTTCGGGTAAGCCACAAACAGTTTATCATCCGGCCGTCTGGGAAGAATCCACTGGGAACCGGGGCTCTTCAGGCAGAGGCTGTCAAACGCATAGGAAAGGGAATCTCTCTGTACCGGAGAAATCAGCACGTACACTGCGGAATCTGAGCCGTAACCGCCGTTTTCTCCTTCAGCCAGGAAGGAGATCAGCTGCTCCATAGGAAGGTAGGTATCTCCGGCGGCAGACTTATTTTCTGCAGAAACGTCGCCGCCGCTTCCAGTGGCAGCCGCCTGCCTGCTGCCGGTTCCGCCGGTTTCGGCAGCGGCATTCCCAGCCGCAGCTTTCTGTTCCGAACCCAGTCCATCCCGCTCCGCGTAGTCCGCCGTCATCAGGTTCACGCCTGCCAGAGCCTTTAACGCGGCCATGGACAATGGCGTCTTGGCGGCAAACTGAAGCCTTGCCAGCAGTTCCATAATAGCCTTCAGATGTTCCCGTCCGGCGCCGGCCTCGATCCGGGAAGGCTTCCCGCTGAGACAGTCGATACCGTTGCTGTAGACAGCCACAGGGATTCCCTTATCGATCATGGATTGAGCCATGGAACCGCACAGGCGGATGGATTCTTCTGTCAGATCGTCGTCTCCCCAGACCCGGTCGGAGTCCGTATCCAGGAGAAACACTACCTGCCAGGAAGAAGCGGGAGTGAAGACGTTGACCTGAAGCTCTCCTGTGTGGGCAGTGGCCTTCCAGTTGACATTTTTATAGGGATCGTAGGTCCGGTAGGGCCGGATCCCCTGGGTTTCAAAGGGGTCCCGCAGAAGGGCCTGCCTGGCCAGGATCTGTCCCATCAGATTTTTCAGGGGCAGTTCCAGGCGCACCGGGTCCGCCGGCCCAGGATACACGTACATGGCGGTGTCTTCCGGGACGGAATGGACGAAATGAGCCAGAAAGAAAAGGTCGTAGCTGACCAGATCGATGTGGCTGATCCGGTAGTATCCCCGTTTTTTGCAGGAGAAATCCAGCGTCCGCCGGATTTCCTGCCAGGGCATGCAGGAGAAAATATCGCTTCGGTAATTCTGGTCGGTAATTTTGAAGTTGTTGGAAGCGGTAAAGATCAGATATTTTCCCATCTGAAATTTTACGTGAAGGACAGGGAGGGGGAGATATTTGCGGTTGGTGATGATCTCTTTCAGCTGAGCGGTCTCGCCCTCCACGGCGGCGGGCTGGCAGAACCGGAGTCTGACCGACAGATTTCTCTTCCAGAAACAGCGGAAGACAGCGGTCTGAAGCATGGCGATCAGCCAGACGGCCGCGATGACTACGGCAAGTTTCATAGACGTGTTCCCCAATCTTCCGTAGGAAGCGGCACGCTTTCCAGCAGCCGCGTGATGGTATCGGCAGCGGAAGCCTGCATGCCGAAGGTTCTGGCCGTGATGATGCGGTGCGCCAGCACGGGAACGGCCAGTGTCTTGATATCCTCAGGGACTGCGTAGTCCCGGCCCTGCACCATGGCGTAGGCGCGGACGGCGCGGAAGAGAGCCAGGCTTCCTCTGGGGCTGACGCCGTTTAGGATTTGGCTGTCCGAACGGGTGGACTGGACAAGTTCGATAAGATAATCTTTTAATACAGGGTGGACGTACACATTGACAGACTGGCGGCGAAGCTCCAGAAGTTCCTGGCCGGTGCAGACCGGTTCCAGTCCATCCAGAGGATTCTCCCCTCCGAAACGGTCCAGAATCGCCAGTTCCTCGGTCTTGTTGGGATAGCCCATGGAAATCTGCATGAGGAAGCGGTCCATCTGGGCCTCCGGCAGGGGATAGGTTCCGGCGGTCTCCACCGGATTCTGGGTGGCGATGACCAGGAAGGGCTCTTCCAAAGCGTAGGTCTCCCCGTCGATGGTCACCTGCAGCTCCTCCATGGATTCCAGAAGGCTGGACTGGGTTCTGGGAGTGGCCCGGTTGATCTCGTCCGCCAGAAGAATATTGGTGAATACAGGCCCCTGGCGGAGGACAAAGCAGTTTTCCTGCTGGTCAAAGTAGTTTAAGCCTGTCACATCGGAAGGCAGCAGGTCCGGCGTGAACTGGATCCGGGCGAATTTCAGGTCCATGCTTTTGGACATGGTCTTGGCCAGCATGGTCTTGCCGGTTCCCGGCACGTCTTCCAGAAGGACATGGCCTCTGGCGATGAGGGCGGTGAGGAGAAAGTCTACGGTGTCGTTCCGTCCCACAATGACTTTATTGATATTATTGCGAAGTTCATTTATAAGTGCGATCTGTTCCATCTGAATTCCTCCTGATACTCAGGCGTGCCTTCTGTTCGTTCCGTATGCGGAGACGCCTGCCTTATTATCTTAAGTATATCATCAGGCAGCCTCTGCGCGCTACATATTTGTGTATATTTTTTTCAAATTGAAACAGTGCCGCTGATTTTATCGCATCCTGACGAAGCGGCGAAGATGGATTATCTGAAGTCGCTCTTTTCGGAAGTTTACCTTAAGGACATTGTCGAACGCAAAAAAATCAAAAGGGAGGACGTACTTTCGGCGGTATTGGATTTAATCTGTTCTTCCGTCGGTTCTCTTACCAATCCTAATAATATTGCGAACGCGCTCAACTCAAAGCGGCGTTTGTCGGGAGAGAACGCGGTGGCGCCCAACACCGTAACGTCGTATCTCTCGCATCTTGCCGACGCGTATCTGTTCGAGGAATGCCGTCGCTTCGATGTGAAGGGCAAGGATTATTTTGACTATCCTAATAAATATTATTGCGATGACGTCGGTTTGAGAAATGCCCGAATCGGTTTTCGGCAGCAGGAAATGACTCACATTATGGAAAACATCCTCTATAACGATTTGCGGATTCGCGGCTGCTCGGTGGATGTCGGAATCGTATACGGAACCGAAAAAAATAAGTCAGGGCAAACGGTCCGCACCGCAAGAGAGATTGATTTTGTCGCGGCGAAAGGCGGCAAAAAGACTTACATCCAGTCAGCGTACGCCCTGGAAACGGATGAAAAATCCGCCGCCGAAAACAAACCGCTTTCTTTGACCGGCGACTCGTTTCCGAAAATCATTGTGCGGCATGATATCCGGAAACGGTGGTATGATGACAGCGGCGTCCTCAATATCGGCGTGATTGATTTTCTTCTTGACGAGACGGTCGTTTAAACCCGGAGAGGCGTTTTATTTGTCTGGCCCGCCGCGTTTATTTTCCTCAAATTTTCGATTGCCATATCATTTCCAAAGTGTTAATATAGTAGGAACGACAAAATACGCAGTACTGAATAGGAATACAGAGCATGAGGAGGAGTCGCATGTTTCAGATTTTGAAGGCTGAGAAGCTGGCGGACAAGATTTATCTCATGGACGTGAAAGCGCCCAGAGTCGCCAAATCCTGTCTGCCCGGCGAGTTTGTGATTGTGAAGATGGATGAGGTGGGAGAGAGGATCCCTCTGACCATCTGTGATTATGACAGGGAGAAGGGCACAGTCACCATCGTGATCCAGATAGTGGGCGCTTCCACCCAGAGAATGTGTGAACTGAAGGCGGGAGACGCGTTCCAGGACTTTGTAGGGCCTCTGGGCAGGCCGTCAGAGTTTGTCAACGAGGATCCGGAGAGCCTGAAGGCGAAGAAGATCGTCTTCGTGGCGGGAGGCCTTGGCACCGCTCCTGTGTATCCCCAGGTGAAATGGCTTCATGAACACGGCGTGGACGCGGATGTGATCGTAGGCGCCAGGAACAAAGAAATGATCATTCTGGAAGAAGAGATGAGGGCGGTAGCCGGCAATCTTTACATAACCACCGACGACGGCTCCTATGTGAGAAAGGGCATGGGCACCGACGTCCTGCGGGAGCTGGTGGAGAAGGAAGGAAAGCATTATGACGTGTGCGTGGCCATCGGCCCCATGATCATGATGAAGTTTGTCTGCCTGCTGACCAAAGAACTGGGAATCCATACCATCGTCAGCATGAACCCGATTATGGTGGACGGAACCGGCATGTGCGGAGCCTGCCGTCTGACCGTAGGAGATCAGGTGAAGTTTGCCTGTGTGGACGGGCCGGAGTTTGACGGCCATCTGGTGAATTTTGACGAGGCCATGAAGCGGCAGCAGATGTATAAGACCCAGGAGGGCAGAGCGCTCCTGAAGCTTCAGGAGGGCGATACCCACCACGGCGGCTGCGGAAATTGCGGAGGTGACAAGTGATGGATGTGCTGAAGAAAGTTCCGGTCCGTGAACAGGACCCCAAGGTGAGGGCTGCCAATTTTGACGAGGTATGCCTTGGATATAATAAAGAAGAGGCCATGACGGAGGCATCCCGGTGCCTGAAATGTAAGAACGCCCGCTGCATGAGCGGCTGTCCGGTGTCCATCAACATTCCGGGCTTTATTAAGGAAGTGGAGAACGGCGATTTCGAGGCGGCGGCCAAGGTGATCGCTCAGGCGTCGGCTCTGCCGGCAGTCTGCGGGCGGGTATGTCCCCAGGAGAGCCAGTGCGAGGGCGTCTGCGTCCGTGGCATCAAGGGAGAGCCCATTTCCATCGGCAAGCTGGAGCGTTTCGTAGCCGACTGGTCCCGGGAGAACGGTTTTGTCCCGGCAGCGCCGGAGAAGACCAACGGCCATAAGGTGGCGGTCATCGGTTCCGGACCTTCCGGTCTGACCTGCGCCGGCGACCTGGCCAAGATGGGCTATGAGGTGACGATTTTCGAGGCCCTGCACCAGCCGGGCGGCGTGCTGATTTACGGAATTCCCGAGTTCCGTCTGCCTAAGGATACGGTGGTAAAGACAGAGATTGAGAACGTGAAGAAGCTGGGCGTGAAGATCGAGACCGACGTGGTCATCGGCAAATCCGTGACCATCGACGAGCTTCTGGAGGAAGAGGGCTTTGAGGCCGTGTTTATCGGCTCCGGCGCCGGTCTTCCCATGTTCATGGGGATTCCCGGTGAGAACGCCAACGGCGTGTTCTCCGCCAACGAATACCTGACCAGGAGCAATCTGATGAAAGCCTTCCGGGATGATTACGATACCCCCATTGCCGCCGGCAAAAAGGTGGCGGTAGTTGGCGGCGGCAACGTGGCCATGGACGCGGCCAGGACGGCCCTGCGCCTGGGAGCCGACGTCCACATCGTTTACCGGAGAAGCGAGGCGGAACTTCCCGCCCGTGTGGAGGAAGTCCACCACGCCAAGGAGGAGGGCATCCAGTTCGACCTTCTGACTAACCCCACAGAGATTCTGGTTGACGAGAAGGGCTGGGTTCGGGGCATGCGGTGCATCCGCATGGAGCTGGGCGAGCCGGACGCCTCCGGAAGAAGAAGGCCGGTACCCATTCCAGGAAGCGAGTTTGAGATGGAGCTTGACACGGTGATCATGTCCCTGGGGACCTCCCCCAACCCGCTGATCTCCAGCACCACAAAGGGCCTGGAAACCAACCGGAGGAAATGCATCGTGGCGGAAGAATCCACCGGAAAGACCAGCAAGGAAGGAGTCTACGCCGGAGGCGACGCGGTGACGGGAGCGGCTACGGTGATCCTGGCCATGGAGGCAGGAAGAGCCGGGGCCAGAGGAATCCATGAATTCCTGTCCGGCAAAAACGAATAACGAGAGGAATGCCATGTGGAAGATAAGGAAGAACGACGGAAAGCGAACTGTCTCATTCCCCAAGGAGAACGTTGGAAAGCGAACTGTCCCATTCCCCCAAGAGTTGTAAGGGATATCTCTGCTTTTTCCAAAAAAACGGGATTCGCAGGGTCATCTTGTTTGGCTCCCGCGCAAGAGGGACAAATACAGAACGAAGTGATGTCGATATTGCCGTCAGCGGGGGTGATTTCGATGGGTTTTACTGGGATATAAAAGAACTTGTTCATTCACTTTTGACTTTTGATGTAGTCAATCTTGATTCGGAAATCTCAGATGAATTGAGGGCTGAAATAGAAAGAGATGGAGTGAGGATTTATGAAGAAGCCCGATAATTTCTCCAGGTGTCTGGATGTGCTGAAGCATGCGGATTTTGAACATGCGGATGCCGATGAAATCTACAGAACCGGTGTAATTGGACAATTCAATCTGAAAGAGAAACTTGATGAAGCCGGGGATGATTGGGTGTAAATTTTATTATGGCGCTTCAATAATCAGAGGAGTGTGGCGGAAGATATGAAACGATATCGTCGGATTTTTGTGATCGTGATCGATTCCCTGGGGATTGGAGCCATGCCGGATGCGGCGGACTACGGCGATGCCGGGACGGATACTCTGGGACATATCGATGAGAGGATGGAGGCATTTAAGATTCCCAATCTGGTCAGACTGGGTATGGCGAACCTTCATCCTCTGACACACGCTGCTGCGGCTGAGAGGCCTCTGGGCCGTTACGCCAGGCTTTATGAGGCCAGCGCGGGCAAGGACACCATGACCGGGCACTGGGAGATGATGGGACTTTACATCACGAAGCCTTTTAAGACCTTTACCGACACCGGTTTTCCGCCGGAGCTTATCGAGGAGCTTGAGAAACGGACCGGCCACCGGATCGTGGGCAACAAGGCGGCCAGCGGAACCGCCATTCTGGACGAGCTGGGTGAACATGAGATAGCCACGGGGGACATGATCGTCTATACGTCGGCGGATTCGGTTCTGCAGATCTGCGGCAATGAGGAGACCTTCGGGCTGCAGGAACTGTACCGGTGCTGTGAGATTGCCCGGGAACTGACCATGAAGGATGAGTGGAGGGTAGGCCGTGTCATCGCTAGACCCTATGTGGGAAGAAAAAAGGGAGAGTTCCGGCGGACGGTTAACCGTCACGACTATGCCCTGAAGCCTTACGGCAGAACGGTGCTTAACGCGCTGAAGGACGGCGGCTGTGATGTGATCAGTGTGGGAAAGATCAGGGATATCTTCGACGGCGAGGGCGTTACCGAGGCTTATAAATCCCGGAGCAGCGTCCACGGCATGGAGCAGACCATTGAGATCGCGGACCGGGATTTCCGGGGACTTTGCTTTGTCAACCTGGTGGATTTTGATGCCCTGTGGGGACATCGGAGGAATCCCGTGGGCTATGGACAGGAGCTGGAGCGGTTCGATGAAAAGCTGGGAGAGCTGCTGCCAAAGCTTAAAGAAGACGATCTGCTGGTCATCACGGCCGATCACGGCAACGACCCCACCCACACCGGTACGGATCATACCAGAGAGACGGTTCCATTTTTGGCTTACTCGCCGTCTATGGCGGGAGGCGGTCCTCTGCCGGACCAGGATACCTTCGCGGTGATCGGGGCTACGGTGGCGGACAATTTCGGCGTGGCCATGCCGGAAGGGTGCATCGGGAAGTCGATTCTGGGTATGCTGGAATAAAAGTCCCAGGTAAAAGAAACGAAAGAAGCGGAAAGAAACGAATAGAAACGAATCCATAGACAGGGCATTTGACGGCTTGCGTCAGCCCTGTTTTTATGGTATGATTGAGAAACTGAAAGGATAGAGACTACCATATTGCCCAGGAGGAAACGATGATTCAGAAACTGATTGAGAAGATTCAGAAGACCAAAGCGCCCATCTGCGTGGGGCTGGATCCCATGCTCAGCTACATTCCGGAACCTGTTGTGAAGAAAGCCTTTGCCGAGTTTGGCGAGACCCTGGAAGGGGCGGCTGAGGCCGTCTGGCAGTTCAATAAGGAGATCATAGACTGTACCTGGGATCTGATCCCGGCGGTGAAGCCTCAGATTGCCATGTACGAGCAGTTCGGGATTCCCGGCCTGATATCCTATAAGAGGACGGTGGATTACTGCAAAAGCAAGGGCCTGATCGTCATCGGAGACGCCAAGAGAGGGGACATCGGATCCACCTCCGCGGCTTACGCCGCAGCCCATCTGGGCCATGTGAAGGTGGGAAGCCAGTCTCTGGCCGGGTTCGACACGGATTTTCTGACGGTGAATCCTTACCTGGGAACCGACGGCGTGAAGCCGTTCGTGGACGTCTGCAATCAGGAAGACAAGGGTATTTTTGTGCTGGTGAAGACCTCCAATCCATCCAGCGGCGAGTTCCAGGACCGTCTCATCGACGGGCGGCCCCTTTATGAGTGGGTCGGCCAGAAGGTGGCGGAGTGGGGCTCCGCTTCCATGGATGGAACCTACAGCAATGTAGGCGCTGTGGTAGGGGCTACTTATCCGGAGATGAGCAGGGTACTGAGAAAGCAGATGCCTAACACTTATTTCCTGGTGCCGGGCTACGGCGCCCAGGGCGGCACGGCTCAGGATCTTAAATACTGTTTTAACGAGGACGGCCTTGGCGCCATCGTCAATTCCTCTCGCGGAATCATCGCGGCTTACAAGAAGGCCCCTTATGATAAGTTCGGACCGGAGCATTTCGGGGAGGCGTCCCGGCAGGCCGTGATAGATATGGCGGCGGATATCGGCAGTGTTCTGTGAGAAGCCGGGCTTGCCGCGCCGCCGCAGATGAAGGAGACAGGGACACGGGGGAGAACGATAAATGGCGAAATCAAAAATAACCGCAGATGTGATCCGTCAGGAAAGGATTGCCGACGGAATTTACAGCATGTGGATCAAGGCCGGGGAGATTGCGTCCCAGGCGCGGGCGGGACAGTTTATTTCCGTTTACACCAGGGACAGTTCCAGGCTGCTGCCCCGGCCTATCAGTATCTGTGAGATTGACAGAGAACATCAAAATCTTCGGATCGTATACCGGGTTGCCGGAGCCGGAACGGAAGAGTTCTCCGCTTATCAGGCGGGGGATTCCATCGATATTCTGGGGCCGCTGGGCAACGGTTTTCCGGAGATTGCCCCGGAGAAATCGGCTTTTCTCATCGGCGGAGGAATCGGGATTCCGCCTATGCTGGAGCTGGCGAAGGAGCTGAACTGCAAAAAGACGGCGGTTCTGGGATACCGGGACAGTCAGATGTTTTTGAAAGAAGAGTTTGAGGCTTATGCCGATGTGATTGTGGCCACGGAGGACGGCAGCGCCGGGACGAAGGGCAATGTGCTGGACGCTGTCCGGGAGAATGGCCTGATGGCAGGCGAGGACGGGCGGATGGGAACGAAGCCGGCAGCGGATGTCATTCTGGCCTGCGGCCCCACGCCCATGCTGCGGGCCCTGAAGGCCTATGCGGCAGAACAGAAGCTGGAATGCTGGCTGTCTCTGGAAGAGCGGATGGCCTGCGGAATCGGCGCGTGCCTGGCCTGCGTCTGTGGGTCGAAGGAGATCGACGAACATTCCCACGTCCGCAATAAGAGGATCTGTAAGGACGGCCCGGTCTTTGCGGCGGAGGAGGTGGAGCTGTGAGAAATACGAAAGTATCCATCGCCGGAGTGGAGCTTAAGAATCCGGTTATGACAGCCTCCGGAACCTTCGGCTCAGGAGCCGAGTACGGCGAGTTTGTGGATCTGAACAGGCTGGGCGCGGTAGTTACCAAGGGAGTGGCCAACGTACCCTGGCCCGGCAATCCCACGCCCAGAATCGCGGAAACCTACGGCGGCATGCTCAATGCCATCGGACTGCAGAATCCGGGAATCGATGTGTTTGTAAAGCGGGACATTCCCTTCCTGAAACAGTATGATACGAAGATCATCGTCAATGTCTGCGGCAGGACCACGGAAGATTATGTGGAAGTGGTGGAGCGGCTGGCGGAGGAACCGGCGGATCTTCTGGAGATCAACATTTCCTGTCCCAATGTGAAGGAGGGCGGAATCGCTTTCGGCCAGGATCCCAAGGCGGTGGAGGCCATCACCAGGGAAGTGAAAAAACACGCCAGGCAGCCGGTGATCATGAAATTAAGTCCCAATGTGACGGACATTACCGTCATGGCGAAGGCGGCCGAAGCGGGAGGAGCCGACGCGCTGTCCCTGATCAACACCCTGACCGGCATGAAAATCGATATCCACAGAAGGACCTTTGCCCTGGCCAACAAGACGGGGGGCATGTCCGGCCCGGCGGTGAAGCCGGTGGCGGTGCGGATGGTATACCAGACGGCTCAGGCCGTGAAGATTCCCATCATTGGCATGGGCGGCATCATGAACGCGGACGACGCCATAGAATTTATTCTGGCAGGGGCCACGGCCATATCCGTGGGAACCGCCAATTTCCACGATCCCTATGTCACGGAAAAGATTGTGGACGGAATTGAAAGCTACATGGAGCGCTATCAGGTGGAGGATATCCATGACCTGATCGGCGCGGTGAGATAGTAGGCGGCAGCAGAACGACATAGAACAGGAGAGACGGTATGGAACAGTACAAGCAGGAATTTATTGAGTTTATGGTAGAGAGCCAGGTGCTGAAATTCGGAGAGTTCACATTGAAGAGCGGGCGAAAATCCCCCTTTTTCATGAATGCGGGCGCCTATGTGACCGGTTCCCAGCTCCGCAGGCTGGGACAGTATTACGCGAAAGCCATTCACGACCACTACGGCACGGATTTTGACGTACTTTTCGGGCCGGCCTACAAGGGAATCCCTCTGAGCGTGGCCACGGTCATCGCTTTCAGCGAGCTGTACGGCAGGGAAATCCGTTACTGCTCCAACCGTAAGGAGGAGAAGGACCACGGCGACGCGGGAATCCTTCTGGGCAGCAAGATGAAGGACGGCGACCGGGTAGTCATCATCGAGGACGTGACCACTTCCGGCAAGTCCATCGAGGAGACATTTCCCATTATCAGGGCCCAGGGCAATGTGGAGATCGTAGGACTGATGGTTTCCTTAAACCGCATGGAGCGGGGCAAGGGAGAGAAGAGCGCTCTGGAGGAGATTCAGGATCTGTACGGTTTCCCTGCTAATGCCATCGTGTCAATGGCGGATGTGGTAGAGCATTTGTACAATAAGGAGTGCCAGGGTCAGATCGTCATCAACGACGCCATCAAGGCGGCTATCGACGCATATTACCGGCAGTACGGCGCAAAATAAAGAGGATACAGATCGGTACAGGAATGAAAACAGGAAGGAGAGCAGGCTGTGGAAAAAGTTTATAAGACTATGAGAAACGTGGGGGCGGCCAATATCGCCATAGGAATCATTATGATCGTGGCAGGCGTGTCCACCGGCGTGATCGCCATTGTGACGGGAGCCAGCCTTCTGAAGAAAAAATCAAAGCTGACGTTCTAGAATTGGAATAAGGAGAATATGGAGAATAGTACCACACGGAATCAGAGAATTATTCGGGTATTGTTTGTGGCGTATATGGTCGTGCTGGTTTATCTGGTATTCTTCGCCGAATCCATGGGCAGAGCGGACCGGGATCCGGGAGAATTCGCTTACAATCTGGAACTGTTTAGGGAAATCAGACGATTTTATATATATAGGGAGCAGCTGGGGCTGAAGGCGGTAATCCTCAATCTGGGAGGAAATGTGCTTGCTTTCGCGCCTTTCGGGTTCATGCTTCCGGTAGTTATCCGCAAAAGAAAATGCTTTTTCGATGCAGCGATGCTCAGCTTTCTGCTCAGCTTCTGCATCGAGACCATTCAGCTTACCTTCCGGGTAGGCAGTTTTGACGTGGACGATCTGCTTTTAAATACGGTTGGCGGAATACTGGGTTACTGGTGTTACCGGGGCGTTCAGGCGTTCCGCATAAGGAGGAAGCTTCGTGCCGTTTAGAAGAGGGACAGGACTTGTCCGCCGGAACCGCCCCAGGTCAGAGGCAGACAAAAAGGCGCTGAAGGCAAGAAGAGAGAGAAAAGAGAAAAATATCAGAGAACAGAAGGAGGCGGCTGCCGGCAGGGTGTCTTACGTGAAAAAGCCCTTTTCCGGCAGAAGCTGTATTTGTATTGGTCTTGCGGCGGCGGCCCTGCTTTTGGGATACGCGGGATTCTATTTTGGCGTCATGACCAGAGGGCAGGCGGCGCTGAACGCGGGAGCGCTGGGACTGTGCAGCATCCTGTGCTGCCTGGTGTCGGCGGCGTACGGGGCTGCCTCTTTTCAGGAACGCGACAGGAAGTACATATTGGCCCGTCTGGGTCTGGGCATCGATGGTGTCCTTCTGATTGTCTGGATTGTCATTATTATCATAGGAGTGAGAAGTTAGGTATGGATTACCGGGAATTTTGGAGAGAAGACAATGAGTCGGTAAGGGAGCGGTATGAACTGTCTGCGGAGCGGATTGCTTCCATGGAGACGGAGGAGACCGCAGCGGAACCTTACCGGCAGTATTTTGTGAGGACGGCCCGCTTTATCCGGATGGCCGGCCAGGTCTTTCGCGAGACGGAGGCAGGAGCCTTCCGCCGTCATGATCTGGCGGAGCTTCAGGAGATCAACGGGAAGCTGTATGAAGACATTCTGCCGGAACATTATAGGGAAAGCTATGCCGATCCGTCCTGTGCCGTGAAGCTTCTGGGGCCGGAGCTGGGCGCTGTGCTGTCATACCTTTATACGGAAATCCGCGGGCAGATTGCCTTTGCCCATGAGTGCAGACTGACGGAAATGACCATCCTGAACGAGCTGTTTATCGAGATTTACAATCTGTTTGAGAGCGAGATTCCGTCTCGGGAAACCCTGCAGGAAACGATTTACTGGTTTGTCAGCGATTACGCGGATCTGACTGCCTCCTACCGGATTCGCGAGACCCTGGATCCGTCCCTGACCTTTGCCAGGGATATTGTTATGGAATCGGATTTGTCCGACGCGCGGTATCTGTATTATTACGGAGAGTATGTGTCGGAGGAAGAACTGTCCATGGCCCGTTTTATGAACGGGCTGCCCCAGGCGACGATCGACCGAATGGCGGACACCTATACGGAAGGGTACCGAAAGGGCTTTGAGGTTATGGGCCGTGATCTGTCCGCCAAGAAAACGGTTCAGGTTCTCTATCCTCTGGGATTCGAGCGGATGGTGAGAAAGGCCATCGAAAACTTCCGCGGCCTGGGTCTGGAGCCTGTTCTTTACCGGAAGGCGGTCTGGTCTTCCGACAAGAAAGCCGGCAGCAGCCACGGCTACAGCGGAACTTCACCCAACCGCCAGTATGATTATGACCATCGTTATGACAATGCCCTGTACCTGCAGAAGGCCTATACGGACCGGAAGCTGGCGGTGCAGAAGGCAGCTTACGAGACCTATAAGAAAGAAGCGGCTCAGTACGGGGGACCGGCACTGATCGATACTTTCGGAGAGGCCGGTTTTCACCCGGTGAACAAGCCGGAGGCCCTGGCGCTTTCCGCTAAGCAGGAGAAGCTGATGCTGACAGCCGTCAGCGAGTCCGCCAGGCTGAGCAACCAGTACGTGCCCGGCAGCGAGACCAGCTTTACGATCATTGCGTTCCCGAAGCCGGAGATCGGACCTGATTTTGAAGAAATCTTTGAGGAGACGATCCGGATCAATACGCTGGACTATGAGAGATACAAAAAAATTCAGCAGAAGATCGTGGACCGGCTGGATCTGGCGGAGCATGTGATCGTCACCGGCAGAGGAGACAACCATACCCATATGAAGATCATGCTTCACAGGCTGGAGCGGCCGGAGGCTCAGACTAATTTTGAAAATTGCCTGGCGGATGTGAATATTCCTCTGGGGGAGGTGTTTACCTCCCCGGTCCTTACAGGTACAGAGGGAGTTTTGGAAGTCAGTTCTGTCTACCTTTACGATATTCAGTTCAAAAATCTTCGTCTGGAGTTTCATGACGGCCGGATCACGGATTATTCCTGCGGCAATTTCCCGGACGAGGAGGAAGGGCGGAAGCTGATAAAGCAGCGGATTCTGAAGAATCATGAGACCCTGCCCATAGGGGAGTTTGCCATCGGAACCAACACGGCGGCCTACACTATGGCCCAGAGATTTGGAATCGTCGAGAAGCTTCCGATTCTCATTGTGGAGAAAATGGGACCGCATTTTGCCGTAGGCGACACCTGCTACAACTGGTCTGAGGATGTGGCGGTCTACAACCCCGACGGCAAGGAGATTATTGCCAGAGACAATGAGATTTCCATTCTCCGGAAGGAGGATGTGTCCAAGGCGTATTTCAGCTGCCACACGGACATCACCATCCCTTACAGCGAGCTGGGAGATATTTACGGCGTGACGGCAGCGGGAGAGAAGCTGCCCATCATCGAAAGCGGCCGGTTCGCAGTGCCTGGGACGGAACTTTTGAATGAGGAGCTGAGACAGGACGTATCCCAATGATCCGCCTGCGTCTATGTATGAGGATTGCGCCAGCCTTGTCCGTAATTTTTTTACGGATACTGATTGAAATACTAACCGAAATTGGTTATACTTTAATTGAATGAAACGTATTTTAATGATTATATTTTGGGCGTGATTCTGAGAGGGATGCGGTATGTTAAAAAAATTCAGTGTGAGGAATTATAAAAATTTCAAGGATAAAATCGAGATTGATTTTCAGGATACTGCCGGATATCAATTCAGCGCAGACTGTATATCAAATGGTTTTATCAGTAAAATGATTATTTATGGCAGAAATGCCACAGGAAAGACAAATTTGGGAAGGGCAATCGGGGATATCGTAAACGTTCTGTTTGATGACCGCCGCGCAAATGACAGCGCCTTTCTTAACGCGGATTCGAAAGAGGAGTATGCAGAGTTTTCCTATACGTTTCAGTTTGGGGATAAGGAAATTATTTATAGATACAAAAAATGTTCTGACCAGACATTGTCCGAGGAAGAATTCATACTTAACGGAGAACAGATTTTTCAATTTTTGTATTCTGAAAATATCAGGGATATCGGAAATCTGGAATATATTGAGGCAGAAACCGTTATTGTAGAACGGTTTCTTCAAATGGATGAAGAAGATAGGGGAGGTCTCTCCTTTCTGCGCTGGATTATCAATAATGCCGCGCTTAAAAGGAATTCTCTGCTGATCTTGATGTCGAATTACGTGAGAGGAATGGTTATGCTGAGAGTTGGAAGTGATACTGTAAAAGGATTCTGGCCCAGGGCAGTAACCAATATGTTTTTCGAATCATTGGAAGATAAGGAAGAGTTAAATAAATTTGAAGAGTTTTTGAATTTTATGGGAATTGAATGCAAGCTCTGCTTTCAGAGATTGCCTGATGGGCAAAGGGAACTGTATTTCTCTCATAATCAATTAGTTCCGTTTTGTGAAAATGCTTCAAGCGGAACGTTGGCATTAATGAATTTGTACCGCAGATTCATAAGGAAAACACCGTATACTTCTTTTATGTATTTGGATGAATTTGATGCGTTTTACCATTATGAGATGGCAGAAAACCTGGTTAAGTTTCTAAAAGAAAAGTTCCCGAACTGTCAGATTATCATGACAACCCATAATACGAATCTTATGACAAACCGGCTGATGCGTCCAGACTGCCTATTTATACTTTCAAGAGAAGGCAGGCTGACCCCGCTTTGCCGCGCGACCATGCGCGAACTGAGGGAAGGACATAATCTGGAAAAGATGTATATAAGCGGAGAATTTGAAAAATATGAGTGATATTACCGGCGCAAACCGCAGAATAAGAGGACAGACGCTGCTGATTGTGGAAGGAAACCATGAAAAGGAAAAGCTTTTCCGATTGATTTTCAAATCGTTTCCTGAGCTTCACATAGATATGGATAGTAATGTACTGGTGTATGGAACAAACATCTATATGCTGTATCTTGATCTCGTTCGGGAATATGGTGAAGACTGGTGGCAGACAGATGTTGATTTGCCGTTTCTGGTGAGCAAAAAGAGAGGAGAACTTATTCGGAAATATAAGAGGGATTTTAAGAATATTATACTGATTTTTGATTATGACCGCCATGACCCCGGCTTTTCGGAACAGAAGATTGTAAAAATGCAGGAATATTTCAACGATATGGCGGATAATGGGAGATTGTATCTTAATTATCCAATGATTGAAGCTTATCAGCATATGAAGAGCGTGCCGGATGAAGAATATTCTGAGAGAATTGTATCTGTAACATTGCAGCCGGGAGCAAGATATAAAGAACTGGTAAGAAAAGATAGCGGAATAAAGAAATATTTTGAATTTCCTCAGAAAGTGGAAGAATTGTTAAGGATGCGGTTTGAAGTCCAATCGGAAGAACTGGCAGATCAATGCTGCGAATCAATTCTGGAGATTTCAAATGCCGAGAACCTGGATCAGCATATGGAAAGTATATTGAGAGGGACTGTCCGGTCCGAGCATTTGCTGACAGCCAGATACCAATTTGTGCAGCTTCTTTCTCAATTGAGATACATATCGGAAGGAAAATCCTTCTGGGATGGAATAAGGAAATTATTCCGGCAAATTATCGTTCATAATATCTGTAAGGCGCACAGGATTCAGCACGGAATGAATCTGCTTTCTGAAAATCAGCTGCAGGAATGTTTTGCGGAGTTAGATTTGGTGGAGATTTTAAGAATACAAAATGACGCCAGCAGGGATTCGGTAAGAGGATATATATGGGTTGTGTGTACCTGTGTATTTCTGGTCGCGGAATACAGTTTTGCGCTGGTAATGCCGGGTGTTTAGAGAGAAAAGGCGCGTTTTTTGCATACTGACGTAATCAAAAAACTCCGGGACAATCTCCCGGAGTTTTCATCTCATCTGAATCTGCTTATGCTCTTTCAACCAGACCGGACCGCAGGCAAGAAGTACATACATACATCTTTTTGGTTCCGCCGTTTACTTTCACTCTTACGGACTTCACATTCGCTTTCCACATCTTGTTGGACCTTCTATGGGAATGGCTAACCGCATTACCAAAATGGACAGCCCTCTCGCAAATCGCGCATTTTGCCATGATCGCACCTCCTTAACGCCTACTTGAATCCCCTGTACCGGGAACCCACAACATATGTATCTTAGCAGAAAGCGCTGCATTTTGCAAGCGAAATTTGCATTTATCAGCAAAAAAATGTGAATAGTTGCGATAGACACAGTATTTCTTATGTGATATACTTAGATGGTCAAAGGTTGGAAATACTGTAAGAAAGCCGATAATCTGATAAGGGGGTTTCTTTATGAAAGGGCGAATCAGCAATAAACTGGGTGAGATTCAGATTAGCACCGAGGTTATCGCCAAATATGTGGGCCTTACCGCGATCGAGTGCTTTGGTATCGTGGGCATGGCGGCCGTCAGCATGAAGGACGGCCTGGTAAAGCTGCTGAAACGTGAGAGCCTGACCCACGGAATCAACGTGGAGCTTGAGGATAACCATATTATCCTGGATTTCCATGTGATCGTATCCTACGGCGTCAGCATCTCGGCGGTTGCGGACAACCTGATCGAGAACGTGAAATATAAAGTGGAAGAGTTTACTGGCATGGAAGTAGACAAGATCAATATTTATGTCGAAGGTGTCAGAGTGATTGATTAAGGAGGACGTAACCTGTGGGTATGAATACAATGGATGCAAAGACCCTGCAGAGGGCATTTCTGTCCGGGGCCAAGGGTCTGGAGGCGAAGAAAGAGTGGATCAATGAGCTGAACGTGTTCCCGGTTCCCGACGGCGACACCGGCACCAATATGACCATGACCATTATGTCGGCGGCCAAAGAGGTGTCCGCGCTTGAGAATCCCACCATGGAGACGCTGGCCAGGGCTATTTCTTCCGGGTCCCTGCGGGGCGCCAGAGGCAACTCCGGCGTGATCCTGTCCCAGCTTTTCCGCGGTTTTACCAAGGAGATCAAGACGGTGGATGTGATCACCACTACCACTCTGGCTAACGCTTTTGTCCGGGGGACGGAGACGGCCTATAAAGCCGTCATGAAGCCCAAGGAAGGCACCATCCTGACGGTGGCCAAGGGCATGGCGGACAAGGCTGTGGAACTGGTATCGGAGACCGAGGATATTATTGAATTCACGCAGAAGATTATTGAGCACGGCGATTACGTGCTGAGCCAGACGCCGGAGATGCTGCCGATCCTGAAACAGGCAGGCGTGGTGGATTCCGGCGGACAAGGCCTGATGCAGGTGATGAAAGGGGCCCTGGACGGCCTTCTGGGCAAGGAGATGGATCTGTCCATCGGCGGCGTTCCGTCGGCTGCGGAGCACCGGGAGACGGTATCTGTGGATACGGCGAACCTGGAGACAGCCAATATCAAATTCGGCTACTGCACCGAGTTCATCATCAATCTTGAGAAGAAGTATGACGAGGAAGAAGAGGAGCATTTTAAGGGATTTCTGGAGTCCATCGGAGACTCCATCGTGCTGGTGTCCGATGACGAGATCGTGAAGGTCCACGTCCACACCAACGATCCGGGCATCGCCATCCAGAAGGCTTTGACCTACGGCTCTCTGTCCAAGATAAAGATTGACAATATGCGGGAGGAACACAATGAGCGTCTGATCAAGGACGCGGAGAAGGTTGCCGCCCAACAGAAGAAGGAGCGGGAGGCGGCTGCGGCAGATAAGGTCACGGCAGCCGCATCGGAAAAGGTTTCTGAAGAGCGTAAGCCCTACGGATTCATAGCGGTGTCTGTAGGCGAGGGCTTCAGCGAGATTTTCAAGGGGATTGGAACGGACTATCTCATTGAAGGCGGCCAGACCATGAATCCCAGCACGGAAGATATGCTGAACGCCATCGACCAGGTCAACGCGGATACCATTTACATCCTGCCCAACAACAGCAACATCATACTGGCGGCGGAGCAGGCCGCCCATCTGGTGGAGGATAAGAAGATCGTGGTTCTTCCCTCCAGGACGGTTCCTCAGGGAATCACGGCCATCATCAATTTTATCCCGGATCTGTCTCCGGAAGAGAATCTGGAGAATATGACCGAGGAGATGAAGAAGGTCAAGACCGGAGAGATTACTTACGCGGTACGCCACACGATCATTGAGGACAAGGAGATTCAGGAAGGAGACATCATGGGTCTGGGCGACCATGGGATCCTGGCCGTGGGCCAGTCCGTGGAGACCACGGCTCTGGAGACCCTGAAGAATATGCTGGATGAAGAATCGGAGCTGGTCAGCGTCTACTATGGACAGGACATCAGCGATGAGGATGCGGAGCGGTTCCTTGAGAAGGTCCGGGCTGTCTGCCCCGGCTGCGAGGTGGAACTGAACAACGGCGGCCAGCCGATTTACTATTATCTCATATCCGTGGAATAACGGCAGAGAGCTGGTGCTACGGCTGTTTGAATCTGTTTTGAACAATTGCGGGGGGCGTCGCCGGAAGGAGGGACGCCCCCCGGCCGCAATATACCGGCATGCAGGTGGAGAGTTATGAACAATCAGGACGATATCCGTACCCTGAAGGGGGTGGGAGACAAATCGGGAAAACTTTTTGAAAAGCTGGGCGTCTGCACGGTGGACGATCTGCTCCACTATTATCCCCGGGCCTACCATGCCTATGAGGAGCCGGTGTCCATCGGAGATTTGGCGGAAGATCAGACGGCGGCGGTGGCGGGAGTTCTGTCAAAGGACGCGTCGGTCCGCCGTTTCAGCCATATCCAGGTGATCACGGTGTCCCTGAAGGACACCACGGGAAGCCTTCAGCTTACCTGGTACAACATGCCGTTTCTTCGAAATACCCTGCAGGCCGGAACCTACCATGTGTTCTGCGGAAAAGTCGTGAAGAAAAACGGCAGGCTGACCATGGAGCAGCCGGAGATCTATTCCCGGGACGGATACCGGGAGATCATGACCACCATGCAGCCGGTCTACAGCCAGACCAGAGGACTGGGCAACAAAGCCATTTCCCGGGCGGTGGCCCAGGCTCTGGATGTGCGGCAGATGGAGCGGGAGTATATGCCGGCGGAGCTTCGGAAAAAATATGAGCTGGCGGAGTACAATTTCGCCATTGAGCATATCCATTTCCCAAAAGATCAGCAGGAACTGCTTTTTGCCAGAAAACGGCTGGTGTTCGACGAGTTTTTCCTGTTTATACTGGCAGTAAGGGGACTGAAGGAGAAGCGTGAGGACAAAAAGAGCGGCTGGGTCATGAGGCCGGTTCCCCAGGTGGCAGAACTGAAGAAGAATCTGCCGTACCGCCTGACCCATGCCCAGGAGCAGGTTTGGAAGGAAGTGGAGGCGGATCTGCAGAGCGGCCAGGTGATGAACCGGCTGATTCAGGGAGACGTAGGCTCCGGCAAGACCATTATCGCCGTGATGGCCCTTCTTTACGCGGCTTACAATGGATTTCAGGGGGCGCTGATGGTGCCCACGGAGGTCCTGGCCAGACAGCATTACGAAAGTATTCAGGAGCTGTTCGCGGCCCATGGGATCGACAAAACGCCGGTTCTCATCACCGGCTCCATGACGGCGAAGGAGAAGAGGCTCGCCCAGGAAAAGGTGAAAAACCATGAGGCGGATATCATTATCGGCACCCACGCCCTGATCCAGGAGAAGGTGGTCTATGACAAGCTGGCCCTGGTCATCACCGACGAGCAGCACCGGTTCGGCGTGGGACAGCGGGAGATGCTGGGCGGAAAGGGCCATGAGCCCCATGTGCTTGTCATGAGCGCCACGCCCATTCCCAGGACATTGGCCATCATTCTCTACGGAGATCTGGATATCTCCATCATCGATGAGCTTCCGAAGAACCGTCTTCCCATCAAAAACTGTGTGGTAGACACCGGCTACCGGAAGAAGGCCTATGAATTCATGGCGAAGCAGATTGCCTCCGGCCGCCAGGCTTACGTCATCTGCCCCATGGTGGAGGCCAGCGAGATGATCGAGGCGGAAAATGTCCTGGATTACACCCGGATGCTCCGTCAGGAGCTGCCGGGGATTTCCATCGAGTACCTCCATGGAAAAATGAAGGGAAAGGAGAAGAACCGGATCATGGAGCGGTTCCTGGCCGGGGAGATTCAGATTCTGGTGTCCACCACCGTGATCGAGGTGGGTGTCAATGTGCCCAACGCCACGGTGATGATGATCGAGAACGCGGAGCGGTTCGGCCTGGCCCAGCTTCACCAGCTGCGGGGCCGGGTGGGAAGAGGAGAGCATCAGTCCTACTGTATCATGGTCAACTGCGGCGATCAGGAGGGAACCCAGAAACGGCTGGACATCCTGAACCACTCCAACGACGGTTTTTACATCGCTTCCGAAGATCTGAAGCTGCGGGGACCGGGAGATATCTTCGGAATCCGTCAGAGCGGAGACATGGAATTTAAGCTGGCGGATATTTTTACCGACGCGGATATTCTTAAAAGTGTATCGGAGGAAGCGGATATTCTTCTGGAGCAGGATCCTCATCTGGAGGCGGAGCCTAACCGGGAGCTGAGACGGAGGCTGGACGCCTACCTGGAGAAAAGTTATGGGAAGCTGAACCTGTAGAGGTGAGGAATATGTGCCGCGGGAATCTGTTTTCGGGGCAAAATGATATGAGAAAAGCTCTATGCAAATGCATGACATCTGCACAGAGCTTTTCGTTTCATGTTACAGAGTTTCAGGAAAATGGCTTACTTTCCAGCCATCTGCTTTTCCTGGGCCTCAATCATTTTCTTGACCATATAGCCGCCGACAGAGCCGTTCTGCGCGGAAGTCAGGTTGCCGTTGTAACCGTTGGTCAGCGGCACGCCCAGCTCGCTGGCTACTTCCATTTTAAACTTGTCCATAGCCTCTTTCGCCTCAGGTACGTTGGTGGTATTAGAAGATTTGCTTGACATTATAAAACGCCTCCTTCTCTCTAATGAGTTTTTTTTGTTACGACCTTATTATGTGATTATGAGTAAATAATACACTAGCATTTTTTTGAAAAATTACCACAGAGCAGAAAAATCTTTTCATTTAATAAGAAATATGTTAAGATATCTTGGATTGAAAAGCGGATATACCGGCAAAGGAGCATATGGATGATTTCGATTAAAGAGTACAGAAAAGCAGAAAGCCTGGAGGAAGCCTGGCAGCTGAACCAGAAGCGGTCCAACCGGGTCATCGGCGGCATGATGTGGCTGAAGATGAGCCGGGGAAGGGTTCAGACAGCCATCGATCTGTCGGGGCTGGGGCTGGATACCATAGAAGAACAGGAAGATCGTTTCGTCATCGGCAGCATGGTTACCCTGCGGCAGCTGGAACTTCATGAGGGACTGAACCGATACACGGACGGGGCCATGAAGGAGGCTCTCAGGCATATCGTAGGGGTACAGTTCCGAAACGGAGCTACCGTAGGCGGCAGTCTCTACGGCAGATACGGATTTTCCGATGTTTTGACCATGTTCATGGTCATGGACGCAGAGGTGGAACTGTATAAGGGCGGAACGATGCCGCTGGCGGATTACTCCAGAATGCCATATGACAGGGATATTCTGGTAAGGATTGTGTTGGAGAAAAAAGCAGCGGAGTATTATTATCAGTCGGTCCGCAATACGGAGACGGATTTTCCGGTACTGACCTGCGGGGCGGCGATGACGGAAGGCGGACTTCGGATCTGCGTGGGAGCCAGGCCGCAGAAGGCGGTATTGCTGACGGAAGAGACCGAAAAAAGCGCGGCACATGGAGGAGATTCCGGCAAATCCGGTATCTTCACCGGTCCGATGACGGCGGAAAAGGCAGGAAAAATCGGCGCTTACGCGGCAGAGCGGATTTTGGTCAGCTCCAACCTGCGGGGAAGCGCCGCGTACAGGAAACAGCTGGCGCAGGTTCTGGCCGCCAGAGCGGCGGAGCATTTTATACCCCATGGCTGACGTCGGATTCCGGCGGCAGCAGGAGTGTTTTTTTTTAATAGAATTGCAATTTGAAGAAAAGAGCGGAGATTATGAAAATCCAATTCACATTGAACGGCAAAAAGATAGAAAAGGATATTGACGCGGACCTGCTTTTGATCGACCTGGTGCGGAGTCTGGGGTGTTACAGCGTGAAAAGAGGCTGCGAGACCTCTAACTGCGGCCTCTGTACCCTGTGGCTGGATGACCAGCCTGTGCTGTCCTGTTCCGTGCTGGCGGCCAGGGTCCATGGCCGCCGGGTCACGACTCTGGAAGGACTTCAGAAGGAAGCGGCGGAGTTTGGAGCGTTTATCGCGGATCAGGGAGCGGACCAGTGCGGATTCTGCAATCCGGGAATGATTATGAACGCGCTGGCGCTGTTTCGGGATAATCCGGAACCGGACGAACAGGAGATCCGTGAATATCTGGCGGGAAATCTGTGCCGCTGTACCGGATATGAGGGACAGCTGCGGGGAATCCTGAATTTCCTGGAATGGAGAAAGAAAAAAGCGGCCGGGCAGGAGGTAGGAGAGAGTAAGCCTTACTGGAATCCTGCGGATATACCGCCTCAGAGCCGCCATGCGAAGGCGGAGGCACAGCCTCTCCGTATGGTGAACCGGTCCGTACGCAAAAAGGACGCCATGCAGCTTGTCACAGGACAGCCGGTCTATACCGACGATCTGGCCCCGGCGGACTGCCTGATCGTGAAGGTTCTGCGCTCGCCTCACGCCAACGCGCTGGTCGAAACCATTGATACGAGTATGGCCATGAAGGTTCCCGGCATGGAGGCAATCTATACCTGGGAGGATATTCCCGCAGGAGCCAGACGATTCACCTGCGCCGGGCAGACTTATTCGGAGGCCAGCCCTCACGACCGGCTGCTGCTGGACCGCCATGTGCGCTATGTGGGAGATCCGGTGGCTATCGTGGCCGGGGAGACGGAAAAAGCCGTGGACCGGGCGCTGTCCCTGATCAAAGTAACGTATCAGGTGCTGGAGCCGGTTCTCGATTATCATAAGGCGCTGGATAATCCGGTGCTGGTGCATCCTGAGGATAACTGGGAAAGCCTGTGTCCGGTGGGGGCGGACAACCGCCGAAATCTGTGCGCTCATGATGAAAGCAGGGGCGGCGACATCGACCGTGTCCTGTCCGAGTGCGATATCGTTCTGGACCGGACCTATCACACGAAGGCGGTTCAGCAGAATATGATGGAGACCTTCCGGACTTTCTGTACCATTGACGCCTACGGGCGGCTCCATCTGACCTGTTCTACCCAGATCGTGTTCCATACCCGCCGTATCGTGGCCGCGGCTCTGGGCATTCCCCAGTCCAGGGTCCGTGTGAGCAAACCCAGGATCGGCGGAGGGTTCGGAGCGAAGCAGACGGTGGTAGCGGAGCTGTTTCCGGCCTTTGTGACCTGGAAGACGAAGAAGCCCAGCAAGATGATCTACAGCCGTCAGGAGTGTCTGACTGCATCTACGCCCCGCCACGAGATGGAGATGCGGGTGCGCCTGGGGGCCATGAAGGACGGCCGCATCCGCGGCATCGATATGTACACCATTTCCAATACGGGCGCTTACGGCGATCACGGCCCCACCACGGTAGGATTATCCGGCCATAAGTCCATACCTCTCTACGGCAAGGCGGAGGCGTTCCGTTTCGTCAGCGACGTGGTTTATACCAATATAATGGCGGCGGGAGCGTTCCGGGGCTACGGCGCGACCCAGGGCCTGTTCGCGGTGGAGTCGGCGGTCAACGAGCTGGCGGCGGAGCTGCATATGGACCCCTTTGCGCTTCGAGAAATGAATATTGTCAAAGAAGGCGATGTGATGCCTGCTTACTATAATGAGCCCAACACCAGCTGCGCCCTGGACCGGTGCCTGGCGAAGGTGAAGGAGATGAGCGGATGGAAGGAGAAATTCCCGTCCAGAATCATGTCCAACGGCCGGATTCGGAGCGTGGGTATGGGCATGGCCATGCAGGGTTCCTGTATCTCAGGCATGGATGTGGGCAGCGCCAATCTGAAGGTAAATGAGGAGGGCTACTATACGCTGACCATCGGCGCCGCCGATATGGGAACCGGCTGCGACACGATCCTGTCCCAGATCGCGGCCCAGGTGCTGGAATGTTCGGTGGATGACATTACGGTGTCCGGCGCGGATACGGACGTATCGCCTTACGATTCCGGTTCCTATGCCTCCAGCACCACGTTTATTACGGGGAAAGCGGTGGAGAAATGCGCTCACGAGCTGCGGGAGCGGATCTGCAGGCTGGGCGCCAGGCTTCTGAACTGTGATCAGGAGATGGTGGAATTCGACGGGAAGAAAGTATTTATGCTGGAGAAGAAGGAAAATGGGACCGATGGGGAATCCAATCCTCAGCGCTTTGTCTCCCTTCCGGATATCGTCATTGCCTCCATGTGCGGCAATGATATTGCCCTGGAGACCACCTGCACCCACAGTTCCGTGTATTCCCCGCCGCCTTACATGGCGGGAGTCGCCGAGATTGAGACAGACCCTCAGACCGGTCATGTGGAAGTGGTGAACTTTTACGCCGCCGTAGACTGCGGCACGCCCATCAATCCCAATCTGGCCCGCATGCAGGCGGAGGGCGGTATCGCCCAGGGCATCGGCATGGCATTGATGGAAAATGTTACCTATGGCGGCGACGGACGGGTGTACGAGAATTCCCTGATGCAGTATAAGATTCCGACCCGGGCTGATATGGGCCATATCCATCTGGCTTTTGAGAACAGCTACGAGGACAGCGGCCCCTTCGGCGCCAAATCCATCGGCGAGATCGTGGTCAACACGCCGCTTCCTTCCATTACAGATGCCGTTTATCAGGCAACCGGCAGGAGATTTTATGAGCTGCCCATTATGCCGGAGAAGATTGCGGGGAAGCCAAAAGATATTTCATGATGTATTCATGATGAATAATTCAGGTCGTCTGATGTAAAAAATTGTCGCAGAGTGACATACTCTGCGACAA
>CANQRW010000006.1 GCA_947626365.1 uncultured Lachnospiraceae bacterium | reverse complement strand
GGATTCATGTATTGTTTGTGCCGTAAGGCAGGAACGACGTAAGGAGGGCATGCCGCACGGCATGTTTGGAAGTGTGACAATATCAGTGTGACACTGCAAAAGATGATGGGAGGCGATTCTGTGAAACGGGTACATGGAGGAGACTGGGCCGGATTTGAGGAGGAATATGGCTGTGCCCCCCTGGATTTCTCTGTCAATGTCAGCCCGCTGGGCGTTCCTGACGGCGTCCGCCGGGCCGTGGAGGAAACGGCTGCAGAAGCAGACCGCTATCCCGATCCTCTCTGCCGCAGGCTGCGCGGCGGGATAGCAGAGCAGCAGGGAATACCGGCAGAGTGGATTCTCTGCGGAAATGGAGCTGCCGATCTGATCTTTCGCGGGGTTCTGGCCTGCCGTCCCGGAAGGGCTCTTCTGACTGCGCCGGCTTTTGGGGAATATGAGGCGGCACTGCAGGCGGCGGACTGCAGGATCACATACTATAATCTGCAGGAAGAACATAACTTTGTTCCCGACGAAAGAATACTGGAGGCTATCAGCCCGGATGTGGATATGGTGTTTCTCTGCCAGCCGGGTAATCCTGCCGGAACGGCCATACCGCAGTCATTGCTGCTTTCGATTCTGGAACGCTGCCAGGCGGCGGGAGCGCTGCTGGTTCTGGACGAATGCTTCTGCGATTTCCTCGATAGTCCGGAGGATCACAGTCTGACTTGCGAACTTTCCGGATCGAAAAATCTGCTGATATTAAGGTCTTTTACTAAATTATACGCCATGGCAGGCGTGCGGCTGGGGTATTGTCTCAGCTCCGACACGGATCTGCTAAGAACAATGGCATTGGCCGGGCCGCCCTGGTCTGTGTCATCTCTGGCCCAGGCTGCCGGTCTGGCTGCCCTGAAGGAGAAGGATTATGTCCGGCAGGTTCGGGCCCTGGTTCAGACCGAACGACCCTGGCTGGCTGCGCAGCTGAAAAAGCTGGGACTCCGTGTGTGCCCTGGCCAGGCCAATTTCCTGCTTTTCCAATGCGGTGTGCCGCTGGCGGAGCCTTTGGGAAAGAAAGGGATTCTGCTTCGGGAGTGCGGCAGCTACCGCGGCCTGGATGACACCTGGTATCGGGCGGCGGTGCGGATGCATGATGAGAATGAGAGATTGGTCCGATCGCTGCGGGAGGTATTGTCTTATGGCTAAGGTGATCATGATACAGGGTACCATGTCCGGCGTGGGCAAAAGCCTGCTCTGCGCGGCCCTGTGCCGTATTTTCAGGCAGGATGGACTGCGGGCCGCTCCTTTCAAGAGCCAGAATATGGCTCTTAACAGTTACGTCACCCGGGACGGCCTGGAGATGGGCCGGGCACAGGTCATGCAGGCCCAGGCGGCCGGCGTGGAGCCGGATGTGAGAATGAATCCGATTTTGCTTAAGCCCTGCAGTGATACCGGAAGTCAGGTTATCGTCAATGGGGAGGTCCTCGGCCAGATGTCTGCGGCCCGGTATTTTCAATATAAAACACAGCTGATTCCCCATATCCTCGCCGCCTATCACAGCCTGGCTGCCGATTACGACGTCATCGTCATTGAGGGCGCGGGAAGTCCCGCGGAGATCAATCTGAAGCAGAATGACATCGTCAATATGGGACTTGCCGCAATGGTGAACGCGCCGGTGCTCCTGGCAGGCGATATTGACCGCGGCGGCGTGTTCGCCCAGCTGTTCGGCACAGCGGCCCTGCTGGAGCCGGAGGAGCAGGCCAGAATCAAAGGACTTATCATCAACAAATTCCGGGGTGATGTGGAAATCCTGCGTCCGGGGCTTGCCATGCTGGAGGAGAAGACCGGCCTGCCGGTGCTGGCCGTGGTTCCATATCTGCAGGTGGACGTGGATGATGAGGATTCCCTGGCGCCGGGATTGGAACAAAGGGGTTTCCGAAAACCGCTGGATGCGGCGGTGATTCGCCTGCCGCGTATCTCCAATTTCACGGATTTCGCGCCTCTTCAGGCGCATTCTCTTATCGGCGTAAGGTATGTCCGGCGTCCGGAAGAACTGGGAAGGCCCGACCTGCTCATCCTCCCGGGAACCAAGAGCACGATGTCCGATCTGCTGTGGCTGAGACAGAACGGCCTGGAAGCGGCCATCCGGAAGCTGGCGGCGGCCGGGACTCCCATACTGGGTATCTGCGGCGGCTATCAGATGCTGGGCCGCACCCTTCAGGATCCTGCCGGAACGGAAGGAGACGGGCCGAGGTTTCTTCGCGGTATGGAACTGCTTCCTGCGGATACGGTATTTTCTTCGCAAAAGACCCGCACACGCGTGGAGGGCGTTGTACAGAACGGGATTCTGTCTGGAGCGCATGTGGTCGGATACGAGATTCATTCCGGTCATACGACGATAGACAGCAGTACGCAGTTTGAACCGGCCGCTGCGGCCGGCGGTAAAGATTCATCCGGTCCGGCTGATGCTGCCGGCAGCGAGATTCCTTCCGGTTGGGATACGGGCGGCGTCTCTGCCTTCTGCCGGCTGTCTGACGGTCGGACGGAGGGCTGTGTCCGGGAAAATGTGTCCGGAACCTATCTGCACGGACTGTTTGATTCCGGCGAGGCCGCGGAGATGCTGGCTAAAGACCTTTGCAGGCGGAAGGGCATAAGCTATGCCAAGGCTGCTTTAGTGGAGCGTACAGCTTACCTGGATGCTCAGTACGATATTCTGGCGGATGGCGTCAGGTCCGCCATGGATATGAAGGCGCTGTACAGGATTCTGGAGGATGGCGCATAGGCGAAATCAGCTGTGAGAATGGGGAGATATATGAGTGAGTTTGAAGTTTTGGACGGCAGCAGGCCAGCCGGTGAGATCAGACATGAACCGCCTGCGGATATAGGAGAGATCGGGTACAGGCTGCCCGCCGACATAGGAGAGATCAGACACAGGCTGCCCGCGGATATTGAACGGACCAGTATGGACATCATCCGAAAGGAGCTGTCTGCCCGCGGCGTGACGCTGGATCCGGAAAATGAAGCCGTTATGCTGCGTGTCATACATACAACGGCGGATTTCGACTATGTGGAGACTTTGACATTTACGGAAGAGGCGGTCAGAAAAGGGGTGGCCGCCTTGAAGGCAGGAGCGGATATTGTTACCGATACCAATATGGCTAAGACCGGAATCAGCAGGCCAGCGCTGGAGAAACTGGGAGGGAAGGCGTACTGTTACATGGCGGAAGATTTTATAGCGGAAGCAGCCAGGACCGAAGGGACTACCCGTGCGGCGGCATCCATGGAGTTTGCTGCCCGGCGGCATCCGGCTGCCGTATTTGCTGTGGGAAACGCTCCTACGGCGCTGCTGGAGCTGTGCAGGCTGATGGACCGTGGATTTCATCCCGCGCTGGTCATCGGCGTGCCGGTGGGCTTTGTAAATGTAGTGGAGAGCAAGGAGCTTCTGCTTGCCGCCTGTGGGAAATACCAGGTGCCTGCTATTATCGCCATGGGCCGCAAAGGAGGAAGCAATGTGGCTGCAGCTGTCTGCAATGCGCTCCTCTATATGGCCGCCGGGCTCCTTGACCCGGCCAGACGCTGATATGGCGGCGTATGTCAGATAAAACGTCCGGATTCGGTCAGCGAATGAAAAATCGAAAAAATCGGAAAAACAGGAATGAAAAATCGCGGATGAAAAACTGAGAAAGTGATTGCCAAATATTTGGTGCTATGAGATAATGTAAGCGCTGTGTATAAGACTGTTTTGAAAAAACTCATAAATTATCAAGGAGGAGACAGTTATGGTAACCAATGATGCAACTGTTTTGCGCATCAAGCATGATGTGATGCTGGAGGTGGCAAAGCTGGCGTGGGAGGGAAAACTGGAGGAGGAAAGGGATAATATTCCTTACAAGCTCATCCCGGGACCTCAGGCTCAGTTCCGCTGCTGTATTTACAAAGAAAGGGAGATCATCCGGCAGAGAGTACGGCTGACGGAGGGTTTGTGCCCGACCGGTAAGGATTCCGTCAATATCGTGCAGGTTATCAACGCTGCCTGCGAGGAGTGCCCCATCGCCTCCTATCTGGTTACAGACAACTGCCGCAAATGTATGGGAAAAGCCTGTCAGAACGCCTGCCATTTTGGGGCAATCACCATGGGAGACACTAAGGCTTATATCGATCCCAACAAATGTAAGGAGTGCGGAAAGTGCGCTCAGGCCTGTCCATACAGCGCGATCGCCCATCTGGAGCGTCCCTGCAAGAAGGTCTGTCCGGTAGACGCCATTACATATGACGAGTACGGCGTCTGCGTTATCGACGAGAAGAAATGTATCCAGTGCGGCGCCTGCATCTACAGCTGTCCCTTTGGCGCGGTGGGTTCCAAGTCCTATATCGTAGATATTATCAATCATATCAAAGCCGGAAAGAAAGTAGTGGCTATGGTGGCCCCTGCTACGGAAGGCCAGTTTGGCCCGGAGATTACCATGGCAAGCTGGAGGACGGCGCTTAAGAAGACAGGATTTGCCGATATGGTGGAAGTAGGTCTGGGCGGCGACCTGACGGCGGCGGCCGAGGCGGAAGAGTGGGCGGAGGCCTATAAGGCCGGCAAAAAGATGACGACCTCCTGCTGTCCGGCGTTCTATAATATGGTCCGTCTGCATTTCCCGGTGCTTATGGACAATGTTTCCACTACCGTTTCACCTATGTGCGGCGTATCCCGTATGCTGAAGGAGAGAGATCCGGAGACCATCACCGTGTTCATCGGACCCTGCACTGCCAAGAAGAGCGAGGCGGCTCTGGGCGGAGTTGAGGGCAACGCGGATTATGTGCTGACCTACGGCGAGATCCGTTCCATCATGTACGGGAAGGGCATTGAGCTGGAACCGGAAGAGAACAATTATCAGGAAAGCTCCGTCTTCGGCAAGCGTTTCGGCAATTCCGGCGGCGTGACGGCGGCTGTGCTCCAGTGCTTCAAGGAGATGGGCGAGGAGGCAGTTCCCACAGTGATGAAATGTAACGGCGCCGCCGAGTGCAAGAAGGCATTGCTTCTGATGAAGGTAGGCAAGCTGCCGGCCGATTTCGTGGAGGGCATGGTCTGCACCGGAGGCTGCGTAGGCGGCCCCGGCCAGAATATGACGGAGATGGAGGCCAAGAAGTTCCGGGATGCCCTGATCGGCCAGGCAGACGGCCGTGAGGTCCATGAGAATCTGATTATGACCGGAGCTGATAAGGTACCCATGCACAGGGCGAAGGAATAAAGCGGTATTTAGAGAAATACAAGAAATACGTCACTGGCACGTTTCTTGCATACTGACGTAATAAGAGCAGGGCAGATTCAGAACAGCGGAATCCGCCCTGTGATAAAAAAGGGCATTTTTGCTGAAAATAAAGTAAGGGGCTGCTCAATCGCGATTGAGCAGCCCCTGTTTCAGCAGTTGCGCGTTAGATGTTATTCACTTTCCTCTTCACATAGGTGGTGTGCAGCAGGTGATGTGCCTTCTCGCTGCCCGGCTTGCCAAGGTAGGTAGCGTACAGCTCCTTGATGGCAGGATTCTCGTGGGACTTGCGGATCGGCATTCCGGCGTCTGCATCGTACAGGACCTTGGCGCGAAGGCCGCGGATATCTACTGTATTGCGGATGTAGCCGGGCTGCTGAGGCTGGCCGCCGCCGTTGACACAGCCGCCGGGACAGCCCATGATCTCGATGAAGTGATAGTTGGCTTCACCGGATTTCACCTTGTTCAGAAGCTCTCTGGCGTTGCCCAGGCCGGAAGCTACGGCAACCTTCACTTCCATGCCGGCTACATTGTAGGAGGCTTCCTTGATGCCCTGGATACCGCGGACATCGGTGAAGTCAAGGTGCTGCAGTTCTTCGCCGGTCAGTGTCTCCACCGCCGTGCGGAGGGCTGCCTCCATCACGCCGCCGGTAGCGCCGAAGATAACGCCGGCTCCGGTGGAGATGCCCAGAGGCTCGTCGAATTGCTCATCCGGAAGGGTGGTGAACTTGATGCCCACCTTCTTGATCATGCGGGCCAGTTCCCTGGTGGTCAGGGTGTAGTCCATATCCGGAACGCCGTTAGCCGCCTCGCCGGGACGATTGATCTCGAATTTCTTGGCGGTACAGGGCATGATGGATACGGATACGATATCTCTGGGATCGATGCCTTCCTTCTCCGCGTAGTAGGATTTGGCGATGGCGCCGAACATCTGCTGCGGGGATTTGCAGGTGGACAGATTCTCGGTCATATCCGGGAAATAATGCTCGCAGTATTTAACCCAGCCGGGAGAGCAGGAGGTGATCATGGGCAGCACGCCGCCGTTCTTTACTCTCTCAACGAACTCGTTGGCTTCTTCCATAATGGTCAGGTCTGCGCCGAAGTCGGTGTCAAACACTTTGTCAAAGCCGATTCTGCGGAGAGCGGCAGCCATCTTGCCTTCCACGTTGGTGCCGATGGGATAGCCGAACTCTTCGCCCAGGCCTGCGCGGACTGCCGGAGCAGTCTGTACGATTACATGCTTCTTCGGATCCGCGATTGCCGCCAGAACCTCGTCGATCTGGGATTTCTCCTGAAGAGCGCCGGTGGGGCAGACAGCGATACACTGACCGCAGGATACGCAGCTTGTCTCGCCCAGGCCCATATCAAAAGCGGAGCCGATGAAGGTGGCGAAACCGCGCTCGTTGGCGCCGATGACGCCGATGCCCTGAGTCTTCTCGCAGACGGCCACGCAGCGGCGGCACAGGATACATTTGCTGTTGTCGCGGATCATGTGGGCGGCGCTGTCGTCAATCTCCGACGGGGTCTTCTCGCCGGCATAGAAATTCGCGTCTTCAATGCCCAGCTCTTTTGCCAGAACCTGAAGTTCGCAGTTGCCGCTGCGCACGCAGGACAGGCAGCTACAGTTGTGGTTGGACAGAAGCAGCTGCAGGGTCTTCTTGCGGGCCGCTAATACTTTGGGGCTGTTGGTCCATACTTCCATACCCTCGTTGATGGGGTAGACGCAGGAAGCCACCAGGCTCTTAGCGCCCTTCACCTCAACCACGCAGATACGGCAGGCGCCGATCTCGTTAATGTCTTTTAAGAAGCAGAGGGTAGGAATCTCAATATTGGCAAGTCTGGCCGCCTCCAGAATCGTGGAACCGGCGGGGGCGCTGACTTCCATGCCGTTGATTTTAATATTCATATTTGCCATTCCGATTCTCCTCCATTACTTTTTGTAGATAGCGCCAAACTTACATTTCTCCATGCAGGCGCCGCACTTCACGCACTTGTTGGGGTCGATTGCCATTGCGGGCAGTTTTTTGCCGGGAGCCGTGTAGTCGGTCTTGGAAATGGCGTTTGCCGGACACTGACGGGCGCAGGCGCCGCAGCCGATACACTTCTCTTTCTCAATGTTGTAGGTAAGCAGTTTCTTACATACGCCTGCCGGGCATCTCTTCTCTTTGATGTGTGCTTCGTACTCATCCCGGAAGTAACGAAGGGTGGACAGAACCGGGTTGGGAGCCGTCTGGCCCAGGCCGCACAGGGAGTTGTCCTTGATGTAGTAGCACAGCTCTTCCAGTTTGTCCAGATCTTCCATGGTAGCGTTGCCTTCGGTGATCTTCGTCAGGATCTCCAGCATTCTCTTGGTGCCCACGCGGCAGGGGGTACATTTGCCGCAGGATTCTTCCACGGTGAACTCCAGGAAGAATTTGGCGATATCTACCATACAGTCGGTTTCGTCCATGACGATCAGTCCGCCGGAACCCATCATGGAGCCGATGGAGATCAGGTTGTCATAGTCGATGGGGATATCAAAATGCTCCGCGGGGATACACCCGCCGGAAGGACCGCCGGTCTGGGCAGCCTTGAACTTCTTGCCGCCGGGGATGCCGCCGCCGATTTCCTCGATCACTTCCCGAAGGGTGGTTCCCATGGGAATCTCCACCAGGCCGGTGTTATTGATCTTGCCGCCCAGAGCGAATACCTTGGTTCCCTTGGACTTCTCGGTACCCATGGAGGCGAACCATTCCGGTCCGTTCATGATGATCTGAGGAATGTTGGCGTAGGTCTCTACGTTATTCAAAATAGTTGGCTTCGCGAACAGGCCCTTCACTGCCGGGAACGGAGGTCTGGGTCTGGGTTCGCCGCGGTTGCCCTCGATGGAGGTCATAAGAGCCGTCTCTTCACCGCACACGAATGCGCCGGCGCCAAGCCTTAAGTCAATGTCAAAATTAAATCCGGTGCCGAAAATATCTTTGCCCAGCAGTTCCATATCGCGGGCTTGCTGGATCGCGATCTTCAGACGCTGCACAGCGATGGGGTACTCGGCACGGACGTAGATGTAGCCCTGGCTGGCGCCGATGGCGTAACCCGCGATGGCCATGGCTTCCAGAACCGCGTGGGGATCGCCTTCCAATACGGAACGGTCCATGAACGCGCCGGGGTCGCCCTCGTCGGCGTTACAGCAGACATATTTCTGATCCGCGTCGTTCTGCTTGGCGAATTTCCACTTCAAGCCGGTGGGGAATCCGGCGCCGCCTCTGCCGCGGAGTCCGGAATCCAGAAGCACCTGGATCACGTCGTCGGGAGTCATCTCGGTCAGGACTTTACCCAGGGCCTGGTAGCCGCCGGTTCCTATGTACTCCTCGATAACCTCGGGATTGATCACGCCGCAGTTTCTCAGGGCGATACGGTGCTGTTTCTTATAGAAGTCGGTGTCGATCAGGGCCTTCACTCCTGTATCGGTAACGGTCTCCTGGTACAGAAGACGTGTGACCACACGGCCTTTCAGTAAATGCTCGGAGACGATCTCCGGGATATCTTCTACTTTAACCATGGAGTAGAAGGTGGCGTCAGGATAGATGATCATAATGGGGCCAAGGGCGCAGAGACCATGGCAGCCGGTCTGCACGACGGATACCTCCTGAGAAAGACCTTTTTTCTCAATCTCGGTCTTCAGGGCTTCCATGATCTGCTGGCTTCCGGAAGAAGTACATCCTGTTCCGCCGCAAACTAATACATGTGAACGATACATCTGGGTTCCTCCTTATTTGATTCCTGCTGAACTTAAGGTGTAGTTCTCCACCACGTGACCGCCGATCAGATGTCTCTCCATAACTTCCTCCGCCTTTTCCGGGGTCATCTTGATGTAAGTTACTTTTTCCTTGCCGGGCTCGATTACTTCCACAATGGGCTCATACTGGCACAGGCCGATGCAGCCGGTCTGGGTCACGGCAATCTTGTCTGTCAGGTTCTTCTCCTGCACCAGGTTGGACAGGGTGGTAAGAACGGGGCGCGCACCGCTTGCGATGCCGCAGGTAGCCATGCCGACCACCACGCGGATGTGGTTGTGGTCCTCGCCGCGAAGGCTGACCTGGCTCTGCATTCTTTCACGAATTGCTTTCAGTTCTTCAAGAGATTTCATGTTTACCTCCAAATCTGACGCCTAATAGACGGCGCCTCCATCAGTTTCCAGTTTATTCTCGTTCAGAAATTCCATAATATAGGCTGATATCTCTGGCGTGTCGAAGGGAATATCCCCCAATATCTCTTTAAATTCTCTCGTATCCATGGTGAAGGACTTGTCGTTGTAACGGTAATGATAGACAAAATCCGTCTCCGGGTGATAGACCACCAGCGTGTGAATGGTGGTGTTGATGTCTCCCAGAGGCATGCGGTCGATGTGCGACAGGACAAATACAGCGGTGACCGTAGTACCTACGTCCTTCTGGGATGTAATGGAAAAGGTTCCTCCCGTGCTTTCCGCCGCATATTTGAAAAACGGAACGCCCAGACCTACTTTTCTGGTGGTGCGGCTTGTGAAGAATGGGTCCGTGACCTGCTCCACCTGCTCCGGTGTCATGCCGCAGCCGTTGTCCTCAATGATCACTGTCAGCCGGTCGGCGGGAAAATCCGCTTCCACGGAGATGGTTACCAAAGAGGCGCGGGCCTTGGTGGAGTTCTCCGCCACATCCAGGATATTAAGGGAAATTTCAGTCATCATATCAATATACCTACGCGAAACCTTGTATTATTCGTACTTGGCCAGGATGCCTGGAATATCGTCGGGTTTCAGACGGCCGTAAACCTCGTCATTGATCATCATGACGGGAGCCAGACCGCAGGCTCCTACGCAGCGGCAGGAATCCAGAGAGAACTTGCCGTCGGGAGTGCATTCGCCTCCGCTGATCCCCAGTTCCTTCTGAAGCCTCTCGTAGACAGCTCCGGACCCTTTGACGTAGCACGCTGTTCCGAGACATACGGAAATCTGATATTTGCCCTTGGGCTGGAGAGCAAACTGTGCATAGAATGTGGCAACGCCGTAGATCTTCTCCAGCGGGATGCCGGTTTCATCGGAAATCATGGTCTGGACCTCGATGGGCAGATAACCATAGATATCCTGTGCCTGCTGCATGATAGGCATCAGAGCACCCTTGGTATCTTTCAAGTCGGAAATGACCTTCTTGAGCCTGGCTTCCTGCTCAGGGGTCCCGTTGAAAGGTACGCCTACTTTTTTGCAAGCCATGTTATATCCTCCTCTATTTTGATGATACATTTTGTGTCAGGTTTATTCTATCATGGAATTGACAAAAAATCTACAAAAATCTATTTCCAGAAGAGAATTGTTTTTCAAAAAATAATATGGTATTCTATAATTAGTATTTTGGGGCGCGCCGGGTCCATCGTGAGGGGAATCCGACCGGCGCAAGTAATTAATATAAGGAGGATATTATGACTGTAAGAGACGCAATGGGAATTCTGGACGCGACGGTTCTGGTGGGGGAGGATAACCTGGACCAGGAAGTCCGCAGCGCCTGCGGTTCCGACATGATGAGCGACGTGCTGGCCTTCTCCAAGGATCATTCCATTCTGCTGACCGGCCTGTGCAATCCCCAGGTGATCCGCACCGCGGAGATGCTGGATATCGTATGCATCATTTTTGTCCGGGGAAAGAGACCGGACGACGCGGTGCTTGATATGGCAAGAGACAGGGATTTAGTAGTGCTCAGCACCCAGCACAGGATGTTCTCATCCTGCGGACTTTTATATAAAGCCGGACTTGGGGCGGGAGCGTTTGGAGGTGCACTTTAATGGCTGAAGCGATTCGTTTGACCTATGAGATTTCACCCGATGATTTTACCAGGGCCGGCGAAGCGAGCAGCGATGTGAAAAAGAAGCTGAGAAGTCTCGGAGTGTCGCCGGACGCCATCCGCAAGGTGGCCATCGCCATGTATGAGGGGGAGATCAACATGGTGATCCACGCCGAGGGCGGGATCATAACGGTGGATATATCGCCGGACAAGATCGTCATGATCCTGGCAGACAAGGGGCCCGGTATCCCGGATATCGAGCAGGCCATGCAGGCCGGCTGGTCCACGGCGCCTAACGAGATCCGGTCGCTGGGATTCGGGGCAGGCATGGGGCTGCCCAACATGAAGAAATACACAGATGAGATGACCATCGATACGGTCATCGGCAAGGGGACAACCATCACGATGGTGGTGAAGATATAGTCCGCGGAGACCACGGGCGGCGCCGGCTGCCTTTGGATACACGAGAAGGCGCGGGAAAGGCCTGTCTGCGGCGGGACCGCGGGAGCGGTATCTTAGAAGAGGGGTGACAGTTTGGATAAATTTTATCATTCGGTGAAATTGGAGCCGGAGTTATGCAAAGGGTGTATCAACTGTATCAAGAGGTGTCCGACTCAGGCAATCCGGGTGCGGAACGGCAAGGCCCAGATCAACAGCAAGTTCTGTATCGACTGCGGCGAGTGTATCCGGATCTGTCCGCATCACGCCAAGACGGCTTCCTATGACAAGCTGGACACCATTCGTCAGTATGAGTACGCGGTGGCATTGCCCCCGCCGTCTCTGTACAGCCAGTTCAATAATCTGGACGACGTGAATATTGTGCTGAACGCACTGAAGCTGATGGGATTTGACGATGTGTTTGAGGTAAGCGCCGCGGCGGAGATCGTGTCGGAGGCTACCAGGTCTTACATAAAGACTCATGAGAGCAGCCTGCCGTTCATCAGCACGGCCTGTCCGTCCGTAGTCCGCCTGATCCGGGTGCGTTTCCCCAACCTGATTCCTCAGCTTCTGCCCATTAATCCGCCGGTGGAGGTGGCGGCCTGCATGGCGGCGGAGCGGGCTATGGAGGCCACGGGGCTTCCCAGGGAGAAAATCGGAGTGTTCTTCCTTTCCCCATGTCCGTCCAAGGTGGCTTACGTGAAAGCGCCTCTGGGAACGGAGAAGAGCCAGGTGGACCATGTCCTTGCCATCAAGGAAGTCTATCCGCAGCTGCTCGCCTACATGAAGGCGGTGGAGGACGACGCGGAGGAGATCAGCGAGTCCGGCAAGATCGGCATCAGCTGGGGCCGCAGCGGCGGCGAGGCCAGCGGCCTGTTCACTGACCGGTATCTGGCGGCCGACGGCATCGAGAACGTGATCCGGGTGCTGGAGGATCTGGAGGACCAGAAGTTCGCCAATCTGGAATTTGTAGAGCTGAACGCCTGCAACGGCGGCTGCATCGGCGGCGTGCTGACGGTGGAGAATCCGTATGTAGCGGAGGTTAAGCTGAAACGTCTCCGCAAATACATGCCTGTGGCCCGAAGCCATATGGGCGACGACGCCCAGGGGTATGTGCCCTGGACTACCGGCGTTCAGTTTGAGCCGGTGTTCCGTCTGGGGGACAATATGATGGAGAGCTTCGCAAGGCTGGAGCAGGTGGAGCGCCTGTGCAAGCGCCTGCCCGGTCTGGACTGCGGCTCCTGCGGAGCGCCTACCTGCAAGGCCCTGGCGGAGGACATCGTCCGGGGCGAGGCCAGCGAGCGGGACTGCATCTACTATCTGCGGGAAAACCTGCATAAACTGTCCAAAGAGGTGTCCGTGCTGGCGGACGACATTAACGACGGCATCAAAGGAGGCAGGGAAGCGTTCCCCATTCTCATGGATTATATCCGGAGGATTTCCAATGAGATGACGTCTCTTGACAGCCGGATGAACGAGCAGGAGAACGACGACTGAGCCGGCACGGCAGGAGGCGGAGGAACCGGGCGATGGCGGAGCCGGCATGCTGAAAGGCGGGGAAGCCGGACTGCTGCTGCGGTTTGTCTGTCGGGACGGCAAGCCTGACAACGAAATGTAGGAGGAAATTGACAGTGAAAGTACAGGATTTGATTGATAAGCAGATATTCCGCGTGATCAGCGAAGGCGACGATACCAGCCGGGACATCACGGGCGTATTCTGCTGCGACCTGTTAAGTATTGCCATGGGAAAAGCGCCGGCAGACAGCGCATGGGTGACGGTGATGGGCAATATCAATACCATAGCGGTGGCTACGCTGGCGGACGTGTCCTGCGTTATCATGGCGGAAGGCGTCGTTCTGGACGAGGTGGCCCGGACCAAGGCGGCCCAGCAGGGCGTCACGGTTCTGGCCACGGAGGAGCCGGTGTTTGACGCGGCCCTCAAGATTTATCAGGAGATTCATGGCTGAATTATATTATGACCTTCACATCCA
Organism: uncultured Lachnospiraceae bacterium; assembly: GCA_947626365.1. GTDB lineage: Bacteria > Bacillota > Clostridia > Lachnospirales > Lachnospiraceae > UBA3402. The sequence goes on along the minus strand of CANQRW010000006.1, from coordinate 73,900 downwards.
TTCCTGTCTTTCCCCATGCGGAGACGACGACATGACCCCAGCTAATATCGTGGGCATGGCCATGCTGAAGGGCCTGGATGTGATCGCGGTGACGGACCACAATTCCTGCAAGAACTGCCCTGCGGTCCTTGCGGCGGCGGAAGAATACGGAATTCTGGCGGTTCCCGGCATGGAGATCAACACCTCTGAGGAGGTCCATGCCGTCTGCCTGTTCCCGGACCTGGAATCGGCCCTGAAATTCGATGAATATGTGTATGAGCGTCTGGTCCCGTTTCCCAACAATGAAGCGATTTTCGGGAAACAGCAGATTTACGACGCCAACGATCAGGTGGTGGGGACAGTTCCCAATCTGCTGATCAACGCCACTACCATCTCTTTTGATGAGCTGTGGCCTCTGGTTCGCGGCTACGGCGGCGTCATGTTCCCGGCCCATGTGGACAAAACGGCCAACAGCCTTATCGCCAACCTGGGTTTTGTCCCGCCGGACAGCCAGTTCACCACGGCGGAGGTGAAGGATCTGAGCAAGCTCCACACGGTTCTGAAGGACAATCCATATCTCAAGAACTGTAAGATCATCAGCGATTCCGACGCCCACTATCTGGAACACATCAACGAGCCCCAGCTGACCCTCCATGTGGAGGAGAAAAGCGCCGCGGGCGTGGTACAGGCGCTGCTGGGGGAAGAGTAAGAAGGAAACGGTTCCAGGCGCCAGGACCGAGATAAGAGGGGCCGCAGAATTGCCGCAGCGAATGACTGCAATATTTCTGCGGCCCCATAATTTATCAAGCGGGCTTTCCTGACTGTTAGAATTCTTTCCCGTTTCTCATAAAATCCACAAGATTTATGTGGGCGATACCGTTTCTTCGTTGAAGAAGAGTATCCATCGTGGCAACATATTTAGGGTAATTATCCTTTATCGCCTCCAAAGGACAATATTCCCGGTCTTCGGTTTCTTTTGACAACGCTATCGTGTAAGAAACCTGAACATAGGAATATTGCATTTCATTATTTCTGAGAATGAAATCGCATTCAAGTTTTCCAATCCTGCCTACACTGATAGAATAATCATGCGATCTCGCATATACATATGTGATGTTTTCCAGAACCGGATCATAGTTGATTCTATTATCCGTATTCTGAACAAAATAAAAACTTAGGTCCGCAAGATAATACTTTTTTTCCCCGCTTAGTGATTTCTTAGATTTCATGTCAAACCGCGGACACTCATAAAGAATTTTCGCGTCGAGCAAAGCTTTGATATACCTGGCGACTGTGGCTTCGCTGACCGGCGTCCCAGCCTGTTCGATTGCCTTTTTGAGACTTTTCAGGCTTGTAGTCGCGCCAAAGTTATTGATGATATACGTCTGAACTATATCGAACGAACTTTTATTTCGGATTTTCAGACGCCTGTGTATATCTTTCTCGTAAATCTCATGGATGACGCTTTGGACATATCTGCGTTTTGCCGCTATTGTATCCAGCAGGATCGTCCTTGGGAACCCGCCCTCAAAAATATAATTTTGCAGCTCTTCCTGACGGTCAGCCGCAATCTCCCGGCCGTAAAACTTCTTCATTTCTTCGTATTCTTCAAAGGTCAGTGGAAACATTTCAAATTCAATATAGCGTCCGGTAAGCTTTGTCATCAGCTCGCCGCTCAACAGATAGGAATTTGACCCTGTAATAAAGATTGACCATTCGCCGGTTTCGCGGAAACCATTGAGGACTATTTCAAATCCTTTTACATTTTGTACTTCGTCAACGAAAAGATACTTTGTTCCCTGCGCATTCGGAACGCTTTGAATCAGCTGCTCCAGCTGGTCAGCGTCTGTTATTTTGTTATAGTCCTTTTTATCAAGATCAAAGAAATGAATATTTTCTTCGGGAACGCCCCCCTTCTTCAGTTTATCTGCAATCGTCTCCATCAGACAGGATTTCCCGCATCTTCTGACGCCGGTTATCACTTTGATGATATCCGCGGCGTAGTAAAAATCACGAATTTTTTTTAAGTAGTTTTCTCTTGGAAACCACTTCATTCCGTTCACCCGCCAATCGATTTTTATTATCTATATTAACAGACGCAGCGGTCGATTGCAAGGTTAACGTTAGCGTTTTTGCGTTTTTATCAAAAACGCTAACGTTAAAAACCCGAATGGTATGAAAAACACGGAAAGACCATTGATAAGCATTTATATATGATAAAATGTGTTGAAAATACAATTTATAAGTTATATCTTATAAAGATTTTAATTTTTTGTTGATTATCAGACGTATCTGGTATATACTAAAGTCAGCTGCAGGAAAGGGGCTGATCTTTTTATGATCAAACGAGAAACCTATATGAGACGTATCCGTCCTTTTATCGGAAGCGACCTGATTAAGGTTATGACCGGCATAAGACGAAGCGGAAAATCCGTCATGTTGGAACTGATCAAGGAAGAGCTGGCAGAATCCGGCGTCTTGGACAGTCAGTTCATCTCTATCAATTTTGAGGATATGAGAAATTCACGTTTTCTTACCGCAAATGCGCTTCATGAAGAAATCCTGAAAAGGGCAGAGCATATTGAGGGAAAGGCATACCTGTTTTTCGATGAGATTCAGGAAGTCACTGATTGGGAGAAGTGCGTCAATTCCCTTCGCGTTTCCCTTGATTGCGATATATACATTACCGGCTCCAATGCGAAGCTTTTGTCCGGAGAACTTGCGACATATCTGGCCGGGCGGTATGTGGAGTTTGTAATCTATCCTTTTTCTTTTTCAGAATTTTTGGAACTTTACCGCACGATAGAGCCAAGTGCCGCGATACAGCAATGTTTTCAGAAGTATCTTGTCTGCGGCGGGATGCCGTATCTTGCGAACCTCCAGTTTGCTGAGGAGCCCTCCCGGCAGTATCTTACGGATATCTTCAACTCTGTCCAGCTCAAAGATATTGTCAAGCGGAACAAAGTGCGTGATGTCGATCTGCTGGAACGGATCATTGCCTACACAGTGGCGAATGTGGGGACTGTTTTTTCCGCCACATCTCTTGTAAAATTCCTCAAAAACGAGCAGCGCACCGTGGCGGCGGAGACCGTGCTGAACTATATCAAATATTGCTGCGATGCCTATCTTTTTCATCAGGTCAAGAGGGAGGATCTGCAGGGCAAACAGATCCTCGCTTCCAACGAGAAATATTATATTGCCGACCATGGCATCCGGGAGGCTGTGTTTGGCGGGAATATGCGGGATATCAGCCTGATTCTTGAAAATATTGTCCATATGGAGCTTCTGAGACGAGGGTATGCGGTTACGGTAGGCAGGGTGGGAAATCGGGAAATTGATTTTGTATGCCGCCGGCATGGGGAAAAACTCTACGTTCAGGTTGCCTATCTGCTGGCAACGGAGGATACGATCAAGCGGGAATTTGACGTTTACGACCTGATACGGGACAATTATCCGAAATATGTCGTCACCATGGATGAGTTTGACATGAGCCGGAATGGAATCAAACACAAGAATATACGGGATTTCCTGACCGCGGAGGAATGGAATTGACAGAGCGCCAGTATACAAAAAACGCGCCAGTGACGCGTTTTTTATTACCGCTTCCAAAAATTTTTGGACTACTGACTTTTCGATTCATTCAGATACCGATAGATGCTGGCAGAAGAACATTGGAGTTTTTTGGCGGCATAGTGAACAGCGCCTTTCAGTTTGAAGAATCCCTGGCTTTGAAGCTGACCTACGATTTTGATGCGCTCCTCCTGTGTCATGCGGTCAACAGGGATATTGATGGAGGAGATTGCGGAAGTATACAGAGAATCCATAAGTCTTCCGATATCGGGGGAAAGATTTTCCGTGATGGTATCCTCGGTGTCGGAGGAACCCTGGAAATCCAAAGTCTGCAGGGTATGGGTGCTGTACTTGTTCAGAAAGCTGAGGGGATGGGCTATGGACAGCACCATATCATGCAGTTCGATAAAGCGGTAGTCGCTGAAGTTTACGCACAGCATTCCAAGCAGGTCTCCATTTGCGTTCTTAATAAACATAGTGGAAGAACGTATCACATAGTTATCTTTTGTAAGTCCTTTGTAATTTACCAGATAGTCATGGTTTTCGTAACTCTGGGCGATCAGCATGTTGAAAGATTCGTCATTGATGGAATCGCCTACCTCCCGGCCGCTGATCTGGCCGTTGGCGATGGCAATGATCCGGTTGGAATCGTTTCTCAGATCATGAAGCACAATCTCATAGTCAGGTCCCAGCGTTTTCCCAAGATAATCTACTAATATCTTATATTGATTTAATAACATATCATCCATAAAGTATCCCTCCGTTTCTATCACATTATAATTTTACATCATAATAAGAAAAAATACAAGTAAAAATATTTTATTATTATAATAAAAATTTAGTATTGACAAACCTCAGGAAACAGTGTATAAAGATAATATAATAAATTTTTATCATGATTAAAATATTTTTACAGGAAGGAGGCAAGGGGACTGCGGTACGCAGGGATTGGGTATAGTTCAGAAACTGTTTTCGTTAAAGAAAGGAGGAAATGGCAGCAAAAGAATAGGAAAGCTGTCATCAGGAAAGTATGAGTAACGCAAAACGCTATATAAACTTGATTGCTATTTCACTTGGCGGTGGTATTATTTTCCGCCTTGCGTATTTGAGGGATGTATTCTATGACCCTTTACAGGAAGCATTAGGTGTAAGTAACACACAGATGGGACTATTGATCACATTTATGGCAATTACATGTTTCTTTACGTATATTCCAGCAGGGTGGCTGGTTGACTTGGTTCCAGTTAAGTACCTGATTCCTGCGGGACTTATTTCTACTGGTTTATTAGGATTTTGGGAGTCAACATATCCATCATTTACGGTGATTCTTATCATTCAAATGGGATATGGTTTAACAACAACATTGCTTTTCTGGGATGCGATGATTAAAGGAACTCGTATTCAGGCAGAAGCTCTTGGAGATCATGGAAAAATGTTTGGCCTTCTGGAAGGTTTTCGTGGAATTGTAGGTGCATTGGCATCTTTCGCGGCACTTGGTCTTTTTAGCAAATTTGGAGAAGGCCCGGAAGGACTGAAAATGACAATTTATTTCTATAGTGCAGTGCTTTGTGCTGTAGGTGTATTAACATTTTTCCTTCTTGACAAGAATGAGGTTGAAGGTAATGTTAAGCCGAAAGAGGCTCTGGTAGGATTATTCAAAGTAATGAAAATGAAAAAAGTCTGGCTGGCAGGTGGAATTGTATTCTTTGGATATGCATTCTATAATGGGCTGTCTTTCATGTCGCCAATGCTTACAGAACTTTTTGGAATGAGCCAGACAACAGCATCTGCTGTCTCAATTATAAGACAGTACGCAATAGGTATTTTTGCGGCTCCACTTGGCGGTATCATTGCGGATAAGATGGGAAGCCGCGTTGGATTCCTTAAAAATGTCATCTTTATCGGTACAATTTGTACAGCGGTATTTCTAGTTATTCCTTATTCTCATTCAACATTGGGAATTGGAATTGCGATTATGATGATCATAGCAGTTACTATTTTTATGATGAGGGGTACATATTATTCTACAACAAATGAGCTTGGAATCAGCCTTGCGGCAGCAGGATCAGCGGCAGGTATTATGTCTCTGCTTGGAAACTTCCCGGATTTCTACATTTTTACATTGATGGGAAGCATGCTGGATAAATTTGAAGGTGCTATGGGTTACAAGATGGTATTCCTTATCATGATTATACATGGACTTCTTGCAGTTCTCTGTGCAGCAGTTCTGTATAAAATGCTGAAGGAAGAAAAGAAGCAAAAAACAGCATAATACATATTATATGTTTCTTGGAAAAGACATATTTATGAAAGGAGAAATTGATTATGGGAAACAAGATTCACAACTTTGACGAGCCGATCAATCGTATCGGTACAGATTCTTTCAAATGGGATTATGAGGGAGAAAACGGCAAGTATCTTCCGCTTGGAGTGGCAGATACGGATTTTAAGGCGCCGGAGGAGGCTATTGCGGCCGTCAGAAAGCGCACGGAGTTTGGCGTGTATGCTTACGGGTATCTTCCGCAGGAGAGATTTGCGGCTTCCGTGTGCGGATGGTATAAGAAGAGGTACGGCCTTACGGTAGAGCCGGAGGCAATCCGTCATTCCCAGGGGCTTATGACAGGCGCGCTCTGGATGATCCTTAACGCTTATACCAGACCCGGTGATACGGTGCTGATTCAGTCGCCGGTATACAATACCTTCAGCGTTGTCATTAAGGGAGCCGGCCGTTTTGTAGAGAGCAGCGACCTGGTGCTGAAGGACGGGCATTATGAGATTGACTTTGACGATCTGGACAAGAAAACCCAGGATCCGCATGTGAGAATCCTGTTGGTCTGCAATCCTCATAACCCGGTAGGGCGCGTGTGGAAAAAGGACGAGCTGCTTCGTATCGCCGAGATTTGCAGAAAGAACGACACGCTGATTGTCAGCGATGAGATTCACGGAGATATCGTGTACGGAAACAACAAGCATATTCCGTTTTTCTCTCTGTCGGATGAGATTGCCAACAATGTGGTGGTCATGGGTTCTCCCAGTAAGACCTTTAACCTGGCTTGCTTCTACTCCGCTTATGTGGTGATTAAGAACAAAGCTTTGCGTGACCAGTACAATGTGGTGTATGACAATTTCCATTTTGATTATAACTATCTGGGCATTGAGGCTCTGATGGCCTGCTATAACGAGTGCGAATATTATGTGGAGCAGCAGAACGCCTATTTTGAGAAGAATATCAATATTGTGCGTAATTTCCTGAAAGAAAATATGCCGGAGGTCAAGATGATCGAGCCGGAAGCTACTTATCTGCTGTGGATCGACTTCAGCGCCTGGGGGTTGGAGCAGGATGCCCTGATGAAGCAGTTTGCGGATGCCGGCGTTCGTCTCAACAGCGGCACGAACTACGGAGCCTGCGGCAAAGGATTTATCCGTCTGAATGTGGCTACGCAGACAGCTGTTCTGGAAAAAGGGCTTTCATTAATAAAAGCAGCTCGTGAAAACCTGAAGAAATGATTGGGAGGGAAAAAGATGGCGAAAAACAGAATTCAGACAGATAAGGCCCCGGCAGCGATCGGTCCTTATTCCCAGGGCTGGTACACAGATGATACGGTGTATGTCTCCGGACAGTTGGGAATTGATATGGAAACGGGAAAACTGGCGGAAGGAATTGAAGCCCAGGCCCATGCTTCCATGAAGAATCTGGGCGCGGTTCTGGCTGCGGCGGACAGTGATTATTCCCAGGTATTTAAGACTACGGTTTTTGTACAGGACCTGAATGACTTTGCGGTGGTAAACAAGATATACGGAAGTTATTTTGATGGAGATTACCCGGCGCGCAGCTGTGTTCAGATTGCAGAGCTTCCGCTGGGAGGACTGGTAGAGATCGAGTGCATAGCCGCGAGACACTCATAAAATGACAGAGAAAGTGCTCCCTGTGCGTAAGTATAAGGAGCGCTTTTTTTGCCGCCATACCATACCAATGTGTCGGATTGAGGGAAGGCCTGTTGGCGTCAGGCTTTCCTCAGACGGCGCAGGAAAAAGGAGAAAATGCAGATGAAAGTGATTGATATGCACTGCGATACCATTGCGGAAATCTTTTATAGGCAGGACGATGGGGAGAATGCTTCTCTGCGGAAAAATGAATTTCATCTGGATCTGGAGAGCATGAAAAAGGGAGATTATCTGGTTCAGAATTTTGCCCTATTTACGCCTTTGGGGAGGAAAAGAACAGGGGATCCCTTTACCTACGGGATGAAACTGCTGGATGTGTTTTATAATGAAATTGAGAAAAACTCCGATATGATCTCTCAGGTGAGATGTTATGAGGATATCGTGAAAAATCAGCAGGCGGGGAAGATGTCCGCCATGCTTACATTAGAAGAGGGAGGCGTGTGCAAGGGAGACGTGCGCCTGCTCCGCGATTTTTACCGGCTGGGTGTCCGTATGATGACCCTTACCTGGAATTTTCCCAATGAACTGGGATATCCCACGAAAGTTACGGAGGGCCCTTTAAAAGGTACACGGTATGACGAAGATCGGTACGGTTTGACGGAGATCGGGATTCAGTTTGTGGAGGAGATGGAACGACTGGGAATCATTATCGATGTGTCCCACTTAAATGACGCTGGAATCCGGGATGTGCTTGTTTATACGAAAAAGCCTTTTGTGGCAAGCCATTCCAATGCCAGAGCCGTATGTTCCCATCCCCGGAATCTTCCGGACGATCTGATTCGGGCCATTGCCGACAGAGGGGGAGTGATCGGCTTGAATTACAGCTCTTCTTTCCTGCGGGACTGGAAAGAGGGAGAGCAGGAAGCCAGCCGTATTGAAGACATGGTGGCTCATGCGAAATATATCCGTAATCTTGGAGGGATCGGCTGCCTGGGCCTTGGATCGGATTTTGACGGAATTGACGGCGAACTGGAGCTTGGTTCTCCGGCTGACATGGGGCTTTTGGAGAGGGCCCTCTCGAGGGCTGGCTTTACGGAAAGCGAGATTGAAGCTGTTTTTTATAAGAATGTACTTAACCTGTATAAAGAGGTGCTGCCGGGATAACTTTTGCCATAAAGCGGGGTAAAATTCATGAAAAACGATTCAAAATTTGAACGGGTACTGGAAGGAAAAGATATTGTCGCTATCGCTTTCGGAGCTATGATTGGCTGGGGGTGGGTGATCAATTCCGGGGACTGGCTTACGAATGCGGGATTTGCGGGCACGGTGATCGCTTTTCTGATCGGCGGAGGCATGGTGATGTTTGTAGGGCTGGTATATGCGGAGCTGACAGCGGCCATGCCCAAATGCGGTGGTGAGCATATATTCAGCTATCGCGCGTTTGGAGCCACAGGATCTTATATCTGTACCTGGGCCATTATTCTGGGATATGCAGCCTGCTCTGCCTATGAAGCGGCGGCTTTCCCAACAGTGATCCGGTATATCATGGGAGACCGCTTTGATATGGGTCTGATGTACTATGTGGCCGGCGTTCCTATCTATGCTTCCAATGTTATCACAGGCGTTCTGCTTGCGGCAGTCATTACAGCTGTGAATATAAGAGGAGTGAAGATGGCGGCCGTGGTTCAGAGAATCCTTACTGCGGGCATAATGCTTGTCGGCCTGCTGTTGATCGGAGCCTCGGTCGTGAACGGAAGTACCGGCAATTTAACCTCTAATTTGTTTGGCGATATTCATAATAACGGGAATCAGACCGTATTGGGAGGGATTTTGACCGTCTCCTGTATGACACCTTTTCTTTTCATTGGTTTCGATGTGATTCCTCAGGCGGCGGAGGAAATCCGGATTCCTTTTAAGAAGATAGGGAAGATCATGCTTTTTTCCATTGGACTGGCGCTGGCCTTTTATCTGGCGGTGGTTTTTGCGATTTCGTATATTATGCCCCTTGGGGAAATCCGCCGTTCCATGGCTGATGGCCTGGTGGCGGCGGATGCCATGCGGCTGGCTTTCCGTACAGAGGCCATGGGAGATGTGCTGATCATCGGCGGTATGTGCGGGATTGTCACCAGCTGGAACGCTTTTCTTCTGGGCGGAAGCAGGGCGCTGTATTCCATGGCGGAGGCTTCCATGCTGCCTAAGGCGTTTTCCATGCTTCACCAGAAATATAAGACGCCGGTTTATGCCATTGCTCTTTGCGGAATCATATGCATGATCGCTCCGTTTTTCGGGAAGGCGGTGCTGATCTGGCTTGTGGACGCGGCCAGTTTTGGCTGCAGCGTCGCCTATTTTCTGGTATCTATTTCATTTCTTGTACTCAGAAAAAAAGAGCCGGAGATGAAACGGCCTTACAAAGTAAAAAAAGGAAGACTTGTGGGGACGATTGCGGTTGCATTGTCCGGCTTCCTGATGATATTATATATTATACCGATTCCTTTCTCCAGCTGTACTCTGATCTGGCAGGAGTGGATCGTGGTGGGAGCATGGATACTTATTGGAATCCTGTTTTACCTGTATTCGAAGAAAAAATATGAAGACTTCGGCACTCATGTCAGCGAGGACTGACAGCCTTTGATGAAAGAGAGATCTGCTATGAACTGGACGCTGCTTGGAATTTTTGACCTGGCCGGAACCATTGCCTTCGCTATCTCCGGAGCGTTTGTGGGGATACACAAACGGATGGATGTATTCGGGGTGAACGTGCTGGCGGTGACGACCGCCTGCGGCGGCGGTCTTATGCGGGATCTGATCATCGGAAAGATACCGCCCCGGATGTTTTTGAATCCATTCTATGTGGGCATAGCGGCGCTTGTGGCCAATATCGTGTTCTGGCAGGTGTACCGCCATCAGCACATGCCCAGGAAGATGGCTCATCTCTACGACCGGATGCTGTTCTGGTTCGATACCATCGGTCTGGCCTCCTTTACAGTGGACGGAGTGATGGCCGGTGTGGAGGCCGGATACGGGGACAATGGATTTTTGATCGTCTTTCTGGGATTTATGACCGGCGTGGGCGGAGGCGCCCTGCGGGACGTGCTGGCGGATCAGATGCCGGACATCTTTCTGAAGCATATCTACGCTCTGGCTGCCATTGCCGGCGGCCTGTCCATGCTTTTGTGGTTCCGGCTGTCGGCATCCTGGAGAATCTCCATGCTGGGCGGATTTGTGACGGTGATCGTCCTTCGGTATCTGGCGGCCCGTTTCCGATGGAATCTGCCGAAGGTATTATGAAAGCTGCGGCTTTCACTCGGGCTGCCGCGGATACTTTGCGGAAACTCGTTGTTACGTCAGTATGCAAAAAAACACGCCAGTGACGCTTTTTTTGTATTTAATCATACTCAAATATCCCCTGTACGGCGTCGGAGATATTCATGACGCTGCTATAGGGGATTTTGTCTATCCTTACCATCAAAACTCCCTTGAAAAAGTTTGAGAAATGACCGAAAACTCCATTGAAAAAGCTGCAAATCCGGTTATAATAAAAATGAAGATCAGCTCAGGAGGCGCAAACCATTATGTTAAAAAGAAAGATGGAACGGATTCTGGCCGAATGGAAGAAAGCGCCGGACCGTAAGTCGCTGATTATAAAAGGGTGCAGGCAGTGCGGAAAGACTTTTTCTGTTTTGGATTTTGCGAAGAAAAACTATAAGCATGTGGTATATCTGAATTTCTTTGAAAATCCGGATTATGCTTCGGTTTTTTCCGGCTCGTTGGAGACAGATCATATCATTATGATGCTGTCTGCGCTGCTGGGAAGCAAGGCTGTATTTGAAGAGGGAGAGACTGTCCTTGTGCTGGATGAGATTCAGGACTGCCCGGAGGCGCGGACCGCTCTGAAATTCTTCCGGCTTGACGGGAGGTATGATGTGATCGGAATCGGTTCTCTGCTGGGGGTAAAAGGATATGGCAAGGAGCCGAAATCCATTCCGGTCGGTTCGGAAACTGTGGTCGATATGGTTCCGATGGACTTTGAAGAGTTTTTGTGGGCGTGCGGAATTACAGAGCCGATCATTGAAAGCCTGAAAAAGTGCATGGAGGAAGAAACTCCGGTTCCGGAGGCGCTGCATAATCGTATGAGGCAGCTTCTTTTACAGTATGCGGTGGTTGGCGGAATGCCGGAAGCTGTACAGACGTTTGTGAACACGAAGCGGATGGACGAGGTGCTGCGGATCCAGCGGGATATCGTCCGTTCCTATGAGGACGATATGGTGAAATATGCTGAAAAAAAGGATAAATCCCATATCAGGGAGTGTTTTCAGTCGATTCCCAGGCAGCTAAGCAAAGAAAACAAGAAATTTCAGTATTCTGTTATCAAAAAAGGTTCCACGGCGGGAAAGTACGCCGGCAGCCTGCAGTGGATCGAGGACGCGGGCATCATCTCCAGATGTTATAACCTTTCTATTCCGGAACTTCCGCTGGATGGGAATGCGGAAAAAGATGTCTATAAAGTTTATATGAGGGATCTGGGCCTGTTTGTCAGTATGCTGGAAGACGGTACGCAATACGATATTCTTCAGGGAAAGCTTTACGGATATAAGGGAGCGATTTTTGAAAATCTGATTGCTGATATTTTTGCAAAAATGGGACGGAAGTTGTATTATTATCATAAGGACAGCGGATTGGAAGTGGATTTTGTGATCCGATACAGGGGAGAATGTACGCTGGTGGAAGTAAAAGCGGCTACCGGAAATGTCAAAAGTATGAAGACGATTTTGCAGCACCCGGAAAAGTATCATGTGAACGCCGCAATCAAACTGGGCGATTACAATGTGGGCCGTTCCGGAAAGATTTTGACGCTTCCGCTTTATATGGCGTTTCTGATTCGCGAGTTCTGATTCTTTTATAAAAAAAGATAAAGACTAAGGAGGCCTTTTATGAAATACGATTTCACATCAATTATGGACCGTCACGGCAGGGACGCCATCGCCGTGGACAATCTGGGACTGGGCAATGCGCCGGGCAGTCCGAAGGAGGGCTTTGACGCCATTCCCATGTGGGTGGCGGACATGAATTTCCCCACCTGCCCTACGATTACGGAGGCGATCATCGAGAGGGCGAAGCATCCGGCCTTCGGGTATTTCAGCCCTACGGATGAATATTTTGATTCCATCATCCGGTGGCATGAGACCAGAAACGGCGTCACAGGGCTTACGAAGGAGTGCATCGGCTATGAGAACGGCGTGCTGGGCGGCGTGGTGTCGGCATTGACGGCCTTTGCCGCGCCGGGAGATGGGGTGCTGCTTCACAGCCCCACCTACATCGGTTTTACGGGAAGCATTTTGAACAACGGTTATAAGATTGTCCACTCTCCTCTAAAGCAGGACGAAAATGGGGTGTGGCGGATGGATTTTGAGGATATGGACGCCAAGCTCAAGGCGGAGAATATCCATGTGGCAGTGTTCTGCAGTCCCTACAACCCCTGCGGGAGAGTGTGGGAGAGGTGGGAGATCGAGAAGGCCATGGAGATTTACAAGGCCAACGACTGCCTGGTCATCTCCGATGAGATCTGGTCGGATATCATTCTGGCGGGACATAAGCATATCCCCACCCAGTCGGTAAGCGAGGACGCCAGGAACCGGACGGTGGCGGTGTACGCCCCCAGCAAGACCTTCAATCTGGCCGGGCTGGTAGGCAGTTATCATATCATTTACAACAGGTATCTCCGGGACCGGATTACGGCCAAAAGTTCCAAGTCCCACTACAATTCCATGAATGTGCTGTCCATGCACGCCCTGATCGGCGCGTACAAGCCGGAAGGGTACGAGTGGGTGGACGAGCTGTGCCAGGTTCTCACAGGCAACGTGGACTTCGCCTGCGACTACATAGGGAAGCATTTTGAGGGAGTGAAGATGGCGAAACCGGAAGGCACGTACATGCTGTTTCTGGACTGTACGGAATGGTGTGAGAAGCACGGGAAAACCATCGGCGAGCTTCTGCGGGCCGGATGGGACGTAGGCGTGGCCTGGCAGGACGGAAGGCCGTTTCACGGTCCCTGCCATATCCGCATGAATCTGGCCCTGCCTCTGAGCAGAGTGCAGGAAGCCTTTGGCCGTCTGGACAGGTATGTGTTTAACGTCTGATGAAAATAGGAAGAACGAATGGGAAAAGTGAGAGCGGCGGCGCGGCATCGGGAAGTTGGGAGTTGACATGCGGCAGGATATTGTGTTAGGATTTTGTTATATATGAAGTGACATCAATTATATGAAATGACATCAAAGAAGGGAGACAGCGTTATGATGAAAAAGGGGAAAAAGATGCTGGCGGCAGCAGGCGTATTGTTTATGTCGTTTCTTTTTGGGATGACGGCGTGGGCGTCTGTCGGCGGGACATCTGCGGCGGCGACTGCGGAGACGCAGGCGAAAGAAGCCCAGGTGAAAACGAAGAAGTTTGGCTTTACTTATAAGGAAGTGCGTTACGAGCTGGGAACCGATGCGAAGGAAGCGATGAAGACGCTTGGCGATTCCAATGGCTCCCGGGAAGTCAATACCTGCGCGAACGGCTATATTAACCGTGCCTACACCTATGGAGAGAAGGACAGCAAGGATTTCGAAGTATATGTAGAGCAGGACAGGAATACCGGAAAAGATATCGTGGCGAGCATCACTCTCATGACAGCGAATGTTGCGACAGAGGAAGGGCTTAAGGTAGGCGACAGCGCCGATACTGTGACGAAGATTTATCCCACAGCGGTGAAGGGACTGGGAACCTACAAGGTTACGGAGGATAAGGAGCTTCTTTATATTAAGATGACCGGCGGAAAAGTAGCTTATATTTCCTATACGGTTACCGAATAAGAATTGTCAGGGCTGGCCTGGCGCAGGTATTTCTATGTGGATCTGCGGCCATGTCAGCCTTGTTTATGAAAGAAAACGATGTGAATATAAGCTGCGGAGGTTTGGAAAGAGAATGAAAAGACATATGTGGAAAAGAATGGCTGCGCTGATGCTTGCGGCGGTCCTGTCTGTGGTAAGCGCCATGCCCGTGTTTGCCCGTATCGGATATATAGACGGGATATCTGAGGGATGGGATTTTCTGCAGGAAGCCTATGCGGCGAGGCAGAGGCCCATCACAGACGCGGAGTGCCAGCAAATTATGACGAATCTTTTGTCACTGCAGGGAGAACTGGCAGAAGCCGGTATTTATTTTGTAGTTTTTATCGCTCCGGATAAGGAGGAGATTTACGGTGATATGCTTCCTGCAGGATATCCGCTGGCGGGGCAGGATCCGATTGACCAGCTGGTAGATTATCTTCATACCAATGCGCCGGAACTTCCGGTTATTTACTCCAAGGCGCTGCTTAAGTCGGCAAGGGAGGCCGGAGTTTTGGATGGGGCCAGCCTGTATTATGCCAATGACAGTCACTGGAATCTGGTCGGAGGTTATGTGGCGGCAGGTGAACTGATCCGTGCGATAGGCGAACATTTCGGACACGAGGATGCGATGATCGAGCATACCTTTACCCTCCTGCCGGACAGCGACGCGGGAAATGTACGTCCGGAATATATCTATCAGGACGAACCCCTGGCGGAATTGACGAAAACCATTATTTCCCGGCAGAACAACGACTGGATATACAGCTATTATTTCAGTACGGTTCCCGGCTGCTGGCCGGAGAAACTGTATTTTACCGGTGATTCGTTCCGCTTTTCTCCGATGAAGGTATTGGCGGAGCGGTTCAAATCTTCCGTCTGCGCGAATCGGTATTATCTCGACCTGGAAAATGTGGCCGTTGAGGATCCGGATGTCTTTGTTTTCTCGGCTGTAGGCAGGTATGCCAGAAGCGCGCTTTCGGAGATGGCAGGTTTCAATACGTCGGCTCTGCCTCTTACGAATGTGATAACTATATACGCGGAAGACCACTGGGTGAAGGACCAGCGGGGCTATTGGTGGAGAAACGGAGACGGCACTTACCCTGTAAACACTTGGATGTGGCTGGACGGCAATAAAGACGGTATTTATGAAAATTACTATTTTGACAGCGATGGATATTGCCTCCTGAACACCGTTACTCCGGACGGGTACACGGTAAATGAAAACGGAGCGTGGGTCGTGGATGGAGTCGTGCAGACCCAGACAGGGGCACCGTAAACGTGGCAGGCGAAAAGGCCTGTATGCGTGAAAAAACAGTTTACTTCCCTGACAAGATGACCTATAATAAACCGTAGGATAAACAAATTTTGTCGAAATATGGGAGGGAATAGGTTATGAACAGGATGAGAAAATGGATAGCTGTTATGGGAATCAGCTGTCTCTTCTGCGCGATGGCGTCCCAGGCTGCGCTGGCGGAGGGCGGCCACTGGGTCGATCTTGAGAAAGGCCCCGGCGGGGCCAGGTGGGTGGATGAGAACGGCAATGAGACGACTCCTCCGGCCGCAGACGGAAATTCCCAGGCGGCTGAGGAGGCGCCTTCTGTTCCGGAACAGCAGGCGGAAGGCCAGCAGGGGACCGCGGTTTCGCCGGAGGGTCCGGGAGCCCCGCAGCCGGAAACGGCGGTAACTCAGCCGGAAGGGCCGGGAGCCCCGCAGCCGGAAACGGCGGTAACTCAGCCGGAAGGGCCGGGAGCACCGCAGCCAGAGGCCGCGCCGGAAGCTCAGCCGGAGGCGCAGGCAGCAGGGAGAGTGATCGATCCCAGCCGGCCGATGGTGGCGCTGACTTTTGACGACGGCCCTCAGACGGAGGTTGGCAACCAGATCATGGATTGTCTGGCGGCGTACGGCGGCAAGGCCACCTTCTTCGTGGTAGGAGAACGGTGCCCGTCCAGAGCCGCGGAGCTTCAGAGGATGGTGGCGGAAGGCCATGAGGTGGCCAATCACAGCTACGACCACAAATATTTTAATAAGCTGAGCGGCGATCAGATTCAGAGCGAGGTAAACAGGGCCAACGATGTCATTCAGGCAGCCTGTGGCGTCCGTCCCACGCTGGTGCGTCTGCCAGGAGGCAATATCAACAATACAGTTCGCGCCAATGTAAATTATCCCATGATCATGTGGAGCATCGATACGCTGGACTGGAAGACCAGAAATACTCAGAATACTGTGAATGTGGTGCTGAGTCAGGTGCAGGACGGAGATATCGTACTGATGCATGAGCTGTACAGCGCCACCGGCGCCGCCGCGCTCCAGATCATTCCGGAGCTGACAGCCAGAGGATACCAGCTGGTGACGGTCAGCGAGATGGCCCAGGCCAGAGGCGTGGTTTTGGAAGCGGGAAAGACCTACAGCAAGTTCCGGCCATAACCGGAACAGGATAACAGAAACAGGGAGCAGAAACAGGATAACAGAAATAAGGAGCAGAAGAATATGAGAACTGCCGCGGGAACCGGAGATCGGGGACTGCGGCAGTTTTATTTGTATTGTCCGGTGTTTAATATTCCTGCCAACCGGTGGCAGAGCCAGCCTCCCGCGCACAGGCAGGCCAGGTAGGCGCCGATGCCAGCGGCATTGCCGAAACGGAGAGCGATGGAATGGAATACCACCTGTGTGATAGGGTAGTAGGGCGAGATATAGAACATATCGGCGGCTCCCCGGGTGGCGATATTGATGACGGTGGCAATTCCGCAGAACAGCGCCAGGAGAGGAAGGGTTTGGGCGAAATCTTTGCCGGTTCTGCCGGACAGGCCGGAAAAAGAGATGAACAGGCTGATAAAGATCAGGATTACATGCCACAGAAGTCCGTGGACAGTCAGCAGCCAATAGGGATGGAGAAGGCCGGAGGGCTCCGCCAGGGCCATGATGCCGCCCAGAAGACCGAAATCCTGAAGGAACGTACAGACAATACGCCGGAAAACGGTCTGCCCGGAGAACAGCGGAAGCAGCAGGCACAGATACATGGGCATGCTGCACAGCTGAAATGGGAAATACCACCAGTCGTACCGTCCGCCATCTACGATATAATAGAGGAACAGCTGTTTGTAGGCTTCTCCCAGAGCCAGGATCAGGCCGCAGAGGAACAGAATCCGGAGATGAAAGTTCCCGGATGATTTGCGGGCGCTCAGCCGTGAAAGCCCGTAAGCGGCTCCGGCGGCAGCTATGATTCCGGTTACGGAAAATATAATATGAAAAGCGGAATATGGTTTCGGCGCATCGGCGTACCACGCCGTTTTTTGGAGCAGGTCTATGATAAATAAGGACATGACGCGGTTCCTCCCACAGGGCGATTATACTGCAAAAATCCGCTGCCGCCAAGCCGGAAAATGCGGTTTGATGTGCATTTTTAGGTGCATTTTTATTCAGGATATGTAAGATTGCACTTGATAAATTTTGAAAAACCGCTATAATGAAAACATATTTATGCACGATGCCTGTGAATAGGGCATCAGATAAGGAGGAAAGCATTATGAAAAAACGATTTTTTGCACTGGCACTTGCGCTTTGCATGACCGCTTCTCTGGCAGCCTGCGGCGGCAGCTCATCGGAGTCCGCCACAACGGCGGCAGAGACGACCGCGGCAGCGACCGAAGCGGCGGAGGAGACGAAAGCGGAGGCTGCCGAGACGGAAGCCGCCGAGACAGAGGCTGCTGAGACGGAAGCCGAAACCCTGGAAGTTGAGACGGTGGAGCCCGGCGTTCTGACCGTGGCTACCAGCCCCGATTTCGCCCCCTATGAGTTCTACGCCATCGGCGAGGACGGAACTCCCACCCTGGCCGGCTTCGATATGGCTCTGGCACAGTATATTGCTGATTATCTCGGCCTGGAACTGAACGTAATCCCTGTAGACTTTGACGGCGTTCTCAGCGAGCTGCAGACCAAGTCCGTAGACCTGGGCATGGCAGGCCTGTCGCCGGATCCTGCCCGCGAAGGCATCATGGACTTCTCCGACCTGTATTACAAGGGCGGCCAGTCCCTGGTTACCACCAAGGCCAATAAGGATGTCTACAACAGCTTTGAAGCCATCAATAAGCCTGAGGTTACCGTAGGCGCCCAGACCGGCTCCATTCAGCTGGATTTGGCTAACGAGAATTCTCCCGAGGCCGATATCATTTCCCTGCCGAAGGTTACCGACCTGATTTCCGAGCTGCTGGCCGGAACCATGGACGCCGCTTATATCGAGACGGACGTGGCCATCAGCTATCAGAGAAACTATCCGGACCTTGAGATCGTCCTGGACGTTCCTTACGATCAGGAAGGTTCTGCCGTAGGCGTGAGCAAGGGCAACGAGTCCCTGATGGCAGGCGTCAACGCGGCCATCGCTCAGGCTCTGGAGGACGGCTCCATGGAGACTTTCGTGGCTGAGGCCAATGAGCTGGCGGCAGGCACCAAGTATGAGGGCCTGCTGGACGAAGAGGGCAACGTTCAGGAGTAAACTTACATAAGTAAAGGAGTAGCTTAATGGGTTCTTTCATCCAGTTATCGAATTTTCCGAAGATAGCTCCATACGCCCAGCTTTTCTGGGAGGGCCTGCTGGTCACGGTTCTTTTGTCCCTGTTTACTGTGGCAATCGGTTTCTGTATCGCCCTGGTGCTGGCGCTTATGAGATTGTCCAGCTTTATGCCGTTTAAGTTTTTAAATCAGGACGCCAACGGAAATATGAAGGAGGGCGGCGGCGCAATCGGCTTTATCAGCCGTTTCAATCCGCTGAGCTTTATCGCTACGGCTTATGTCGAGGTGCTGCGTTCCACGCCTGTGCTGGTGCAGATTTTCATCATCTACTACGGCGTGTTCAGCGTGGTGGACCTGCCTACCTTCAGCCTGTTCGGATTTATCAAATTCAACCGGTTCTTCCCGGGCGTTGTGGCTCTCGGCATGAATTCGGGCGCGTATCTGTGCGAGATCATCCGGGCCGGCATTCAGTCCATCGACGGAGGCCAGACGGAGGCGGCCCGCTCCCTGGGATTGTCCCAGGTGCAGAATATGCGTTATATCATTCTGCCCCAGGCTCTGAAGAATATTCTTCCGGCGATCGCCAATGAGTTCGTCGTGATCATCAAGGAGTCTGCGATTACCTATACCATCGGCGTGCAGGATCTGATGTCGGCGGTAAACGCGGTCAGAGGAGCTACGTTCATCATCGTAGAACCTTTGCTGGTGGCAACTGCCATCTACTTCTGCCTGTGTTTCCCCACATCCAAGGCGATTGCTTACTTCGAGAGGAGGATGAGCCATGGCGACAAACGGTAGTCTGATTCGGGTGAAGGATCTTAAGAAGCATTATAACGGCGGCGCCATCAAGGCGCTGGACGGCATAACGGTGGATATCAACAAAGGCGACGTGATGGTGGTCATCGGGCCTTCCGGTTCCGGTAAATCCACGTTCCTGCGGAGCCTGAACCGGCTGGAATCCCCCACAAGCGGCTCTATCATCTTTGACGGCGTCGATATCACCAAGAGGAAGTATAAGGATGAAAACGGGAAGACCGTGCGGGTCGATATCGACGACCTTCGCCAGAAGATGGGCATGGTGTTCCAGCATTTTAACCTGTTTCCCCATATGACCATTCTGGAGAACATGACCCTCGCGCCCATGAAGGTGAAGGGCGTCAGCCGCTCCGACGCGGAGCAGAAGGCGCTGGCGCTGCTGGACCGCGTGGGATTGAAGGACCGGGCGGGAGCCTATCCCATCCAGCTGTCCGGAGGTCAGAAGCAGCGTGTGGCCATTGTGCGCGCCCTGGCTATGGAGCCTCAGGTCATGCTCTTTGACGAGCCCACATCCGCTCTGGATCCGGAGATGGTAGGCGAGGTTCTGGATGTTATGAAGGAACTTGCCCGGGACGGCATGACCATGGTGTGCGTGACCCACGAGATGGGCTTTGCTCGTGAGGTGGGCAACCGCGTGCTGTTCATGGCGGATGGCCAGCTTCTGGAGCAGGGAACGCCGGAAGAGATTTTCACCAACCCGAAGAATCCGAGGCTGAAGGATTTCCTGGGAAAGGTGCTGTAATTTCCGGAAGACGCATCATCAGGGGCAAAATACCTTTTGACCCCGACATCATAGCATGTGGATCAGTTATCAGAGGGCGGAGCCGCTGTTGGGGTTCTGCCCTCTGAAAATATTTGAAAGTATTTTGTAATTTATTGCGAATAGATATTGCAGGAAATCGCGGAAAAGGGTATAATCAAAGCAGAAAATTTGTATACAAAAAATACAAATATAAAAGGAGGAAGAACCATGGATATTCGCTATTCAGCAAACCAGAAGGATGTGAAACGCTACACGACAGAGGAACTGAGGAACGAGTTTTTGATCACGGATCTGTACGCGCCTAATGAGGTGCACGCCGTCTATTCCCATGTGGACCGCATGGTGACGCTGGGCTGCATGCCTACGACGGAGCAGGTTCCGATCGATAAGGGAATCGACTGCTGGAAGAATTTCGGCACCGACTATTTTCTGGAGCGCCGTGAGATCGGTATCTTCAATATCGGAGGTCCCGGCAAGATCGCTGCTGACGACGAGATGTTTTCATTGGGCTACAAGGACTGCCTGTATATTACCAAGGGTACGAAGAAGGTGCTGTTTTCCAGCGACGACGCGTCTAATCCGGCTAAGTTTTACATGGTAAGCGCTCCGGCCCATACATCTTATAAGACGACATTTATCTCCATCCAGGATGCGGCCAAGAGGACCCTGGGCGACCAGAAGACGGCTAACAGAAGAACCATCAACCAGTTCATTCATCCGGATGTGCTGAAGACCTGCCAGCTGTCCATGGGCATGACTGTCCTGGAGGAAGGCAGCATCTGGAATACCATGCCCTGCCACACCCATGAGCGCCGCATGGAGATCTATATGTATTTTGAGGTGCCGGAGAATAATGTCGTGTTCCATCTCATGGGCGAGCCTACGGAGACCAGACATATCGTTATGAAGAATGAGGAGGCGGTGATCAGCCCGTCCTGGAGCATTCATTCCGGCGCGGGAACCTCCAATTATACCTTTATCTGGGCTATGGGCGGAGAGAACCTGGCATTTGACGACATGGATAATCTGAATGCGGTAGATTTGAAGTAATACGGCTGCCGAAGGGTATTTGACTATAAGCGACGGGGAGACTCCCGCGGAAATGAAGAGGGCCATATGGAAGACGTAACCTACAAAAGCAGAGAAGATATGGTTTATCAGGTGCTTAAGCAGGAGATATTGGATCTGGAACTGAAACCGGGACAGCTGGTGAAGGAAAATGAAATCTGCGAGCGTTTTTCCGTGTCCCGAACGCCGGTGCGGGACGCCCTTCGTCTGCTGCAGGAGCAGGGATTTGTCATTACGGTTCCCTATCGGGGAATCTATGTCACCCTGTTAAGCCTCAGCAATATCAAGCAGATGATCTACATGAGGGTGGCTGTGGAGACTATGGTCATGAGGGATTTCTCAAAGATAGCCACCCCCATGCTTATGGAAGACATTTATTACATGCTTCGGAAGCAGAAGGCCCTGATTCAGACAGAGGATTTCAAGCCGGAGCAGTTCTACCGGCTGGATGCGGAACTTCACGGCTACTGGTTTGAGGCTATGAAGAAAGCCAAGCTGTGGGCCCTTCTGCAGGAGCAGCAGCTTCATTATACCCGGTTCCGGATGCTTGATTTTGAGACAGAGACAGATTTTACCAGAATCATTCACGAACATGAGCAGCTGATCGAGCGCCTGGAGCAGGGAGATATCTCGGGCATGGAGACGGTGCTGAAGGACCATCTGTATTTCAGCATGAAGCGGATGCGCTACCAGATTGACGTGGAATATCGGGAATATTTTGAGGAAGAAGATCCGGTGGGGAAATTTGATATTTAATAAGGAGGCGGAATATGGACGCAAGACTTACGTTGGAAAAGAGGATCGAGGCGGAGATTGCCAGCTACGATGGATTTATGGGCGTGTATGCCGATGATTTTCACGGCAATATCATTGCCATCGGAGCGGATGAGAAGTTTGAGACTGCCAGCACCATCAAGACGTTCATACTGGCCAGCCTGTTCGACCAGATAGAGAAGGGACGCGCCAGCCTGGAAGATATGCTGACTTACAGGAAACAGCATATGGTAGACGGCAGCGGCGTCCTGTGTTCCCTGGACCCCGGTATTGTGCTGAGGGCGAAGGATGTGGCGACATTGATGATCATTGTCAGCGACAATATTGCCACCAATATGATGATTGATTATCTGGGTGTGGATATCATCAATGATTATATCCAGAAGCTGGGCTGTAAGGATACTGTCCTTCACAACCCCATTGATTTTGAAAAATACGACAAGCTGGGGACTACCACCCCCAGAGATTACGCCAGCGTGTTTGTCCGGATGGCCAAGGGTGAGCTGGTCAGTCCCTGGGCCGACAACAAAATGGTGGCGATTCTTAAGAAACAGCATTACAACAGCATGGTGACGGCGGATTTCCCACCGGTGTACATAGACACAGATAACACGGACGACGTGCTGATTCATGTGGCATCCAAGAGCGGAAGCATGAATGCCTGCCGCAACGACGGCGGCATCATCTATACGCCTTACGGCCCTTACGTGCTGGTGATGCTTCACAAGAATTTCAGCGACGCCATGTATTATCCTGCCCATCCGGCGACCACGTTCGGTGCCAGGGTCAGCAGAATGCTTCTGGACCAGTATCTGGCGCTGGAAGGCAGATTTGTCCTGTGATGGGAAGAACAGGAGAGTATCTTTACCGGCTGAAAGCGGCGGGCAGGCCGGGAGACGGCCTGGAATATACCGTCGTCCGGTCCGTGAGGAAGACCATGTCCCTGCAGGTAAAGCGTGACGGAAGCGTCGTTGTCAGGTGCCCATCCCGAATGGCGGATGCCCGGATCAGTTCCTTTGTGGAGGAGCATCTGGACTGGATCCTGCAGTGTGTGGAGGAAGCCAGGGAACAGATGGAGGACCGCCCCATGTTTACGGAGGCGGAGATCCGTCAGTACCGGGAGAAGGCCCGGAAAATCCTGACAGGGAAGGTGCAGTTCTGGGCGGAGCGGATGGGGATCACCTACGGGCGCATCGCGATCCGCCAGCAGGCTACCCGGTGGGGAAGCTGCAGTTCCAAGGGGAATCTGAATTTTAACTGGGTTCTGGTCCTGGTACCGGAAACTCTGCAGGATTATGTGGTGGTCCATGAGCTGGCCCATCGCCGGGAGATGAACCATTCTCCCAGATTCTGGAAGATCGTAGGCCAGTACATTCCTGACTATGCGGAACGCAAAAGGCAGCTGAAAGAGTATGTCAGCCTGACGGATATTCAGACAGCGCCGGAGGATTGGGAATAGGGAAAGATACAGGAGACGATATGACGGCGAAATGGATGGTATACGGCAAAAAAGCAGATTTTAACGGTCTGGCGGTCCGGTTTGGAATCACTCCGGTGACCGCCAGAATTATCCGCAACCGGGATGTGTGCGGGGAGGAGGCTGTGGAGAAATATCTTCACGGCAGCCTGAGGGATCTGTATTCTCCCCATCTTTTGAAGGGCGCGGATCGTGCTGCGGAGATTCTGGAGAAGAAGATTGCCGGACAGAAAAAGATACGGATCGTGGGCGACTACGATATCGACGGCGTCTGCTCCACCTATCTTCTCTATACGGCCCTGAGGCGTCTGGGCGCCCGGGTGGACTATGAGATTCCGGACCGGATAAAAGACGGTTACGGGATCAACATGCATATTGTTGAAGCGGCGGCATCGGATGGAATCGACACGATCCTCACCTGCGATAACGGCATCTCTGCCATTGAGCAGATGGAACGGGCCAAAGAACTGGGACTTACGGTGGTTATCACCGATCACCACGATATTGCCAGGGATGAAGCCGGCCGCGATATCCTTCCATGGGCGGATGCCATCGTGAATCCGAAGCAGTCGGACTGTCCGTATCCGTGGAAGGAGATCTGCGGAGCGGTGGTGGCTTACAAGCTGATACGGATTCTGTATGAGCGTGCCGGGATTTCCATGAAGGAATGGGAAGAAATGCTGGAGTTTGCGGCCATTGCCACGGTCGGAGATGTGATGCGCCTTCAGGATGAGAACCGGATTATTGTGCGAGAGGGCCTAAAGCGGATCCCGTATACGAAGTGCGTGGGCCTGAGAAAGCTGGCGGAGAAGAATAATCTGGATCTTCATCGTCTGAGCGCTTATCATATCGGATTTGTCATCGGCCCGTGTCTCAACGCCGGCGGCCGCCTGCAGACGGCGAAGCTGGCGCTGCGGCTGCTTCTCAGCCGCGATGAGGCGGAGGCAGACGAACTGGCCCAGGAACTGAAATCTCTGAACGACCAGCGGAAGGATATGACGGAGCAGGGTCTTAAGCAGGCTTCCGAACAGGTAGAGAACTATTATCAGAAGGATAAGGTGCTGGTGGTCTATCTTCCGGATTGTCATGAATCCCTGGCCGGCATTATCGCCGGCCGCCTCCGAGAACGGTACAATAAACCGTCGTTTGTCATTACGAAATCCGAGGACGGCGTGAAAGGTTCCGGCCGGTCCATCGAGAGCTACCATATGTTTGAGGCCCTCTGCGAGGTGAAGGAACTGTTCACCAGATTTGGAGGACACCCTATGGCGGCTGGCCTGTCTATGGCGGCCGAAGAGGATGTGGAGCGGCTGCGCCGGCAGCTGAACGAGCGGGCGCGTCTGACGGAGGAAGATTTCATCCCGAAGATATGGATCGATGTGCCCATGCCTATGGATTACGTGACGGAAGGATTTATCCGGGAACTGGAACTTCTGGAACCCTTTGGAAACGGCAATGAGAAGCCGCAGTTTGCCCAGAAGGGGCTGCGTGTCCGAAGCGCCCGGGTGGTGGGAAGGAATCGGAACGCTGTGAAGCTTTCTCTCGTTACGCCGGCCGGAACGCCGGTGGATGCCATGGTTTTCACCGGTGGGGACAGTTTTATGGAGGAGATGGCCGGAAGGACCGTGATGGACGCTATCTATTATCCCACTATTAATGAATACAACGGGACCCGGACCATACAGGCGGTGGTAAAAGAATGGAAATTCGGATGAAGATTGGGTGAATCGGATGATTGACCTTGAATTTTATCCGGGTATTGGATATAATCAGAAAAGCAAACCGATGGCAGAAAAACTGAGAAAGGCAGGAGATGATTATGGTAAATCAGGTTATGGATTTTATCGAGCAGTGGGATCCGGAGGTGGGAGCCGCCATTAAGCAGGAAGCGGCCCGCCAGCGGCGGAATCTGGAGCTGATCGCGTCGGAGAATATCGTATCTGAGGCTGTGATGGCGGCCATGGGCACGGTTTTGACCAATAAATACGCGGAGGGATACTCCGGCAAGCGTTACTACGGCGGCTGCGAGTACATCGATGTGGTGGAGACGCTGGCAATCGAGCGGGCCAAAAAGCTGTTTGGCTGCGATTACGCCAATGTGCAGCCCCACTCCGGCGCTCAGGCCAACATGGCAGTGTTCCTGGCTATGTTAAAGCCGGGGGACACTTTTATGGGCATGAATCTGGATCAGGGCGGCCATCTGTCCCACGGAAGCCCTGTGAATTTCTCCGGCATGTATTTCCACATGGTTCCTTATGGCGTAGATGAAAATGGTTTCCTGGATTACGACGAGATGGAGCGGATCGCTCTGGAGTGTCATCCGAAGATGATCATCGCCGGCGCCAGCGCCTACGGACGCACCATTGATTTTAAGAGATTCCGGGAAGTGGCCGATAAGGTGGGCGCTTATCTGATGGTGGACATGGCCCACATCGCCGGCCTGGTGGCGGCAGGCGTCCATCCCAGCCCCATCCCTTACGCGGACGTGGTCACAACTACGACCCACAAGACGCTGCGGGGTCCCAGAGGCGGCATGATCCTGGCCAATAAAGAAGCGGCGGAGAAGTTCAACTTCAACAAGGCGATCTTCCCCGGGAGCCAGGGCGGTCCCCTGGAGCATGTGATCGCGGCCAAGGCAGTGTGTTTCGGCGAAGCCCTGAAGCCGGAATTTAAGACCTATCAGGAGCAGATCGTGAAGAACGCCAAGGCGCTGGCGGCAGAGCTTCAGAAGCAGGGCTTTAAGATCCTTACCGGCGGCACCGACAACCACCTGATGCTGGTGGACCTGCGGGGCATGGATATCTCCGGCAAGGAGCTGCAGAACCGCTGCGACCAGGTGTATATTACCTTGAACAAGAACGCGGTTCCCGGCGACCCCAGAAGCCCGTTCGTCACCTCCGGCGTCCGTATCGGCACTCCGGCAGTCACCTCCAGAGGACTGAAGGAAGAGGATATGGCCAAGGTGGCCGAGTGCATCTGGCTGACCGCCACGGATTTTGAGAACAAGGCGGATTATATCCGGGCGGAAGTGACCAAGATCTGCGAGAAGTATCCGATTTATGAATAATGAACTTATGAAGTAAAAAATGAAGGGGATGTACACAGTAGATTATCCTGTGGCATCCCCTTTGATATCATGTCAGTATGCAAACAAAGCGCCAGTGACGCTTTGCTGGTATTACGTCAGTATGTAAGAAAAATACTTGAATATAATAATAGGATAGTTAAAAATAGCAACAATATATTGACTTAAATTCAATTTTTTGTTAAGATTATTGACAACCGTTGGTGTATTAGTCAGGAGGAGAATATGAAGGAATTCAATAATGAGAAATTTTGTCAGGATCTTATTTCCTTAAGAGGCAAAGAGTCGCAGCAGGCTTTTGCAGAAAAAATAGGACTTAACAGATCGACGTTGTCATTGTTGGAACACGGAAAGCAGATACCGACGATAGAGATATTAAGTAAAATATGCAATCTGTCAGGGAAAGCGACAGATGAATATTTTATTGAGTCAACCAGGGATTCCCTGGTTTATCTTATGGGAAGTCTTGATGAAGCAGACAAAGACAAGGTTGCTGAAATGATGGAACGTATCTGCATTAAAGAAAAATATGAATTACTGGCAAAAAGGAGTAAGAATGTCATCCATTGATTATAAAGAGGCTTTTGATAAATATTATCAGAATAAATATGATTTCAATACATCCTCTCTTACAGCGGCCGAAATTGACGGCATCAAAAAGATGGCGCGGGAGAAAAGGGTAGATTATGCACTTGCCCCGATTGGAACGGGAATATTTGATTGGATACTTAAGCAGAACAGTAATATAAGTTTTGAGTTGATTTCCTTTGATTCCGAGAAAATCGACGGGATGTTATATATACCTACAACGGGAGAAGAAAGGGCTTATATTATTCTTAATGCGAATAAACCCTTGGTTAATCAGATTTTTACTGCGGCCCATGAATTTTATCATTATGAAAAAGACTATCAGATTTTCAAATCCAATCCGTACGTCTGTGATTTCAGCTCATTGAAAGATATTAATGAAATGCGGGCCAGCCGTTTTGCTGCTGAACTGCTTCTTCCCGAGGAGGCGTTGACCAGAGAAGTCAAAGATTATTTGAAGATAATGAGTATCAGTTCAGGCAAGGATATGGTATTTCGCGATTATGCGGTAATCAGTATTTTTCTGACCATAAGGTACCAAATGCCGCTGAAAGCGGTTATATACAGACTATATGAAGAAGGATATATTGATAATGTCGGCAAATATATCGAGAATTATGATTTTATAAAAATGGTATTGAAAAATGCCGGGGATTTTAAGAAAAACGTAGGTGAGCTTTACAGCCGGGAAAACAATTACATCATAACCTTTAATCCGATTTATCAGAACATGGAAAAAGCATACAGGGCAGGAAACGCGACACGGGAGGATATCATTTCAGATGCGGAAAAACTGAACTTGAATATGGATATCATTTATAATTTTCTGAATGGGGAAGAGAAGAAAGAAGATGATGTTGATGATGAGGAGCTTTTTTCATATATAAATAAAACGCGGAGGTAATTGCCGATGATTACGCCGCTGAAGAAGATTGCTCTGCATGATTTACAGAAGAAACCGATTTTGATGGATGCGAATATTTTGATGGTTGGCATTGAAAGGAGGGGATCAGATTCAGCATATTCTTTTAAAAGCATGAGAGAGCTTTTTCTCGAACCACTATTTAAAAGTTTTACAGATATTTATATTCATGAAGAGGTCTATAAAGAATTAGATGAGGAAGCAAGAATATTTGTCGATACATACGTCGGGAAGAATGTTAAAATTGTGACTGAGAATGGCTTATACGGAAAAGACCCGCTGTATACAACGATATTCAATCATATTGCAGACCATGAGCTTGTAAATTATGTCCGCGGCAGTTCAAAAGATCGTGGAGAGGTCTATAGCCTGGCTTATGCCGCCTACCATAATATGAATTATTTCTGCTCGAAGGAAATTATGGTTGATCTTATCGCTGCGGAATTGGAGGATTTAAAAGAAGTTGATATTATAACATTTGATATTGTACTTTTGTCAGCGTATGTGTATTATGCAAAAAGAAATGATAATACCAAGAGCAAGGGATTGAAAGCGATATATAAGAGGTATTGTACGGATGTGATAAGAAGGCATCAATTGCCTGGGACGTTGGGAGAGTATATTAAGACATCCTTAGAGTATTTGTAATTCGCCCTGTAAAAAAGATATGTCATACATTTTAAGAGCCGGACTATGGTTACAAAAAGCAGGTTTGTAACCTTAATCCGGCTCATGTTTCATGGCTAATTTGAAATCATGTTTTTCTGTGCGGTCGCCAGCATCAGCTTGATGCGGTTCAGCTGGTTCACCTCGCTGGCACCGGGGTCGTAGTCCACGGCGATGATATTGGACTGAGGGTAGGCTTTCCGCAGTTCCTTGATGACGCCCTTGCCTACGATGTGGTTGGGCAGGCAGCCGAAAGGCTGGGTGCAGACAATGTTGTTGACGCCGTTGTGGATCAATTCCAGCATCTCACCGGTGAGGAACCACCCTTCGCCGGTCTGGTTGCCCAGGGAGACGAAGTCCTCGGCCATGTGGGCCAGATTGTCGATCTTTGCCTGGGGAGCGAAGTGAACGCTCTTCTCGAATTCTTTTCTCGCAGTCTTCCGCAGATATTCCAGTATGGAAATCGCCATATTGCACAGCCGGGCGGAGGAGGATTTGCCCCCCAGGTTCTCGGCCTTGAAATTGCTGTTGTAGAAGCAATACAGCAGGAAATCCATCAGATCCGGCATGACCGCCTCGGCGCCCTCCGATTCCAGCAGATCCACGATGTGGTTGTTGGCAAGAGGCGAGAATTTCACCAGGATCTCTCCCACGATGCCCACGCGGGGCTTCTTCACGTCCCGGCGGGGAAGATTGTCAAAATCCCGGATGATTCCCCGGACGATCCGATTAAATTCAACCATGGAAGGAGAGCGCTTGGTCAGAGCCTGGATACATCTCTGTTTCCATTTCTCATGAAGCCGGTTGGCGGCTCCCGGCTCCGCCTCGTAAGGGCGGGTGCCGTACAGAACCCGCATAAACACGTCCCCGTATACCAGGGCCTGCATGGCCTTGATGATCAAAGTGGGAGTGTAGTGGAATCCCGGATTGGTCTCCATGCCGTTGGCATTCAGAGAAATGACCGGTATCTGGGACATGCCGGCCTTCTCCAGGGCACGGCGGATGAAGCCGATGTAGTTGGATGCGCGGCAGCCGCCGCCGGTCTGGGTCATAATGATGGCCGTGTGGTCCAGATCGTATCTGCCGGACAGGAGCGCTTCCATGACCTGGCCGATGACGATGAGAGACGGGTAGCAGGCATCATTGTTGACGTACTGCAGTCCCACGTCTACGGCGGACCGGTTGTGGTTTTGCAAAACCTCCACATGGTAGCCGAAGGAGCGCACCGCCGGTTCCAGAAGGTCGAAATGGATCGGCGACATCTGGGGACACAGGATGGTATAATCCCTCTTCATCTCCTTGGAGAACAGCACCCGGTTGTAGGCGCTGGAAACCACCTTCCGCTGATAGTGGTTTTTGTCCCGCACCCGAAGGGCGGCGATCAGGGAGCGGACACGGATCCTGGCGGCTCCCAGGTTGTTCACTTCATCGATTTTAAGTACAGTATAAATCTTTCCGGCGGAGGCCAGAATATCGTGAACCTGATCGGTAGTCACGGCGTCCAGGCCGCAGCCGAAGGAATTCAGCTGGATCAGATCCAGGCAGTCGCAGCTTTTCACGTAGGAAGCCGCAGCGTAAAGCCTGGAATGGTACATCCACTGGTCGGTGACGATCAGAGGCCGCTCCACTTTCCCCAGATGGGAGATGGAATCCTCCGTCAGGACCGCCATGCCATAGGAAGCGATCATATCGGGGATGCCGTGATGAATCTCCGGGTCTACATGGTAGGGGCGCCCTGCCAGGACGATGCCGTGGCGGTTGTGCTCCTTCAGCCAGGCGATGGTCTCCTCGCCTTTCTTCTGCAGATCCAGCCGGCACTGGGCCAGTTCCTCCCACGCCTTGTGGGCGGCGGAGCGAATCTCATTTTCCGTCAGCGGAGATACCGGCTGGGCGGAACGGAAAGCATCTTCTACAGAAGACGCTGCTCCGATGGAACCGGAAGCAGCGGAGTCCCTGGATGCCGCACCGGCGGGATCAGGAGTGACTGAGCCTCTGGATGCCGCATTGGCAGAGCCGCCGAATTCTTTCATAAACTCTACGACCAGCTGTTTCGTCAGAATCTCCTCGTTGGTGAAGGCCATGAACGGATTCAGGAACCGGATATGGTTCTCCTTCAGTTCCTCCACGTTGTTTTTGATATTCTCCGCGTAGGAGGTGACCATAGGACAATTGTAGTGGTTGCCGGCGTCCGGCTGCTCATCCCGCTCGTAGGGGATGCAGGGATAGAAAATGGTCTTGATCCCCTGGGAGATCAGCCAGGAGATGTGGCCGTGGGCCAGCTTGGCCGGATAGCACTCGGACTCGCTGGGGATGGATTCGATGCCCAGCTCGTAAATGCTGCGGGTAGACTGGGGCGACAGCACTACGCGGAAGCCCAGTTCCCTGAAAAAAGTAGCCCAGAAGGGATAATTTTCATAAAAATTCAATACCCTGGGGATGCCGATAATTCCTCTGGGCGCCTGGTCGGCAGTCAGAGACTCGTAATCAAACATTCGGTGGTACTTATAGTCAAACAGGTTGGGAATCTCTTTGCGGGTCTTCTCCTTGCCCAGGCCCCGTTCGCAGCGGTTGCCGCTGATGAACTGACGGCCGCCCTCGAACCGGTTGACGGTCAGGACGCAGCGGTTGGTACAGCCCTTACAGCGGGCCATGGAGGTCTGGTATTTCAGGTTGATGATCTTATCCAGAGGCATCAGGGTCGTCTGTTTCCCCTCATGGCGTTCCCTGGCAATGAGGGCCGCCCCGAAAGCTCCCATGATCCCGGCGATGTCCGGACGGACCGCCTCGCAGCCGGAGATTTTCTCAAAGCTCCGCAGAACGGCGTCGTTGTAGAAGGTGCCGCCTTGAACCACTACATGAGAACCCAGGTCCGACGGACTGGTGAGCTTGATCACCTTGTAGAGGGCGTTCTTGATGACAGAGTAAGCCAGGCCGGCGGAGATATCCGCCACGCTGGCGCCCTCCTTCTGGGCCTGCTTCACATTGGAATTCATGAAGACGGTGCAGCGGCTGCCCAGGTCCGTGGGATTCTGGGCGAACAGGGCTTCCTTCGCGAAATCTTCCACGCTGTAGTTAAGGGATTTGGCAAAGGTTTCTATGAAAGAGCCGCAGCCGGAGGAGCACGCCTCGTTCAGAAGCACGCTGTCCACACTGTTATCCTTGATCTTGATACATTTCATATCCTGGCCGCCGATATCCAGGATACAGTCCACTTCAGGGTCGAAAAATTTGGCGGCGTAATAGTGGGAGATGGTTTCTACCTCGCCCTCGTCCAGCATCAGGGCGGACTTAAGCAGAGCCTCGCCGTAGCCGGTGGAACAGGAGTAGGCAATCCTGGCCTTCTCTGGAAGCAGCGCCCGAATCTCCCGCATGGAGCGGATGGCCGTAGCCAGCGGACTGCCGTTATTGTTGCTGTAAAAATCGTAGAGAAGGGAGCCGTCTTTGCCCACCAGAGCTACCTTGGTGGTGGTGGAACCGGCGTCGATGCCCAGATAGCAGTCGCCCTCGTATTCGGCCAGAGGCGCGGTCTTTACGCTGTTATGGCCGTGGCGCTTCCGGAATTCGTCATATTCCGCCTGATTCGCGAACAGAGGGTCCATCCGCTTGATTTCCGTGGCCATACGGATGCCGTTGTCCAGCCGGTCGATCATGTCATCCAGGGAGACGACGATTTCTTCCCTGCTGTTCATCGCCGCCCCCAGGGCAGCGAACAGATGAGAGTGGTCCGGAGCAATGACCTGCTCATCTGTCAGGTGAAGAGTCCGGATAAAAGCCTGGCGAAGCTCTGACAGGAAATGAAGGGGCCCGCCCAGGAAAGCCACGTTGCCCCGGATAGGCTTGCCGCAGGCCAGGCCGCTGATGGTCTGGTTGACTACCGCCTGGAAAATAGATGCGGACAGGTCCTCGCTGGTAGCTCCCTCATTGATCAGAGGCTGAATGTCGGATTTGGCAAATACGCCGCAGCGGGCGGCGATGGGGTAAATCATCTGATAACCCTTAGCGAACTCATTGAGACCGGCCGCGTCTGTCTGGAGAAGAGACGCCATCTGGTCGATGAAGGAACCGGTACCGCCGGCGCAGATGCCGTTCATCCGCTGGTCGATACCGCCGGTAAAATAGATTATTTTGGCATCCTCGCCGCCCAGCTCGATGGCCACATCCGTCTGAGGGGCGTAATTCTGAAGGGCGGCGGCCACAGCCACCACCTCCTGGACAAACGGGATGGATAAATGTCTGGAAAGAGTCAGACCACCGGAACCGGTGATCATAGGGTGCAGGCTGACGGAGCCCAGTTTTTGACGCGCCTTTTTCAGAAGCCCTGCCAGAGTCTCCTGAATGTTGGCGTAGTGACGCTCGTAGTCAGAAAACAGCATCTCATATGTATCGGCGCCCGCCTCATCCATGCCTGTGATGACGGCTTTCACTGTAGTGGAACCGATATCAATTCCCAGAGAAAGGTAATTCTTCATATAATACGGGAAAACCTTCCCTGCCTCCTTTGCATAAACGTACGCATAAACCGTTCAGTTTATCATACGTTAGCCAGTTTACCATAAAATAGGAAAGAATACAATCCGGAAAAATCCAAAAAAAATTAATTGACAGAATCACAGTATTCATTATATAACAAAAATATCGATTGAAAATAGGAGAATGTTGGGAGGTGTCTGACAATGGAGGCTCTGCAGGTGCAGATGTTCGGCGGTTTTGCCATGAGATATGAGGGAAAACCGGTATTATTGAATAAGATGGAAAGCTCCAAGGCAGTGCGTCTCCTTCAGATGCTGTTCCTGGCGGGGCCGAAGGGTATCGCGAAAAATGAGATCATCGACAGTCTCTACGGCTGGGACGAGCAGATGGACGCCGTCAGCCGCAACCGGAATCTGAATAATGTGATCTACCGCCTGAAGGGAATCTTGAGTTCCGTGGGACTGCCCAAGGGAACCTATGTGGAGATTACCGACGGCATCTGCCGCTGGAATGACCTGGTTCCGGTGGAAACGGATGTCAGCCGCTTTGAGGAAATTGTGAAACGAGCGAAAAATTGTATTTCGGGGGGGTAGAACGGGTTTCCCTCTACGAAGAAGCAAACCTGCTCTATACCGGAGAATTGCTGCCTATGAATATTTCCTGTCAGTGGATCTTCGAGCAGAGCAATTATTATAAGGAACTGTACATTGAGACCATACGGGAACTGGAGAAGGAATACCAGCTGCGGAACGATTACATGAAGCAGCTGGGGCTCTATGCCCGCGCGGCCGCTATTTATCCCTATGAGAACTGGCAGGTTCAGCAGATCCGGTGCTATCTGGAGATGTACCGCTACGAAGAGGCGCTGGACATCTACAACCGGACCATGGAAATGTACGCCAGGGACATGGGCAATCCGCCGGTGGAGGAGATGCAGAGATGTTTTGAGGAGCTGGATCTGAAGGACATCCACCATCGGAAAGAGCTGAGAAGTCTCAGCAGCTGGAAGACTATGGATAAGATTTTTATGGGCCGGGAAGGCAATATCATTAAATCGATTTTTGAGAAGGATGAGGCGGACGGCGCTTACTATTGCACCTACCCCAGTTTTGTGGACTACTGCCGCGTGCTGGTTCGCAACCGTACCCGCCACGATCCCAGGGCCATGCTTTTGTTCCTGACCCTGACGAAGTACGGCAAGAAAGGCATTCAGGAGCAGATGGATATTCTGAAGGACGCTATCGGCCATTCCCTGCGGAAGGGCGATACCTACACCCGCTACGGCAACCGGCATTTTATCCTCCTGCTGACGGATATTGAGAAGGAATCCTGCGGCATTGTCTTTGAGCGCATCGAAGCCCGCTATAAGAAAATGTCCTCCGGCGGCGGAGAACTGTGGTACCATGCCGCCATGACCCAGGAACTGGAGACCGCCATCAACGGCGTGCCGGAGACATAGAGATATTTAACATACGGCATAGACGGATGATAGTATAAAAGTAGGGTGTTGTGGAAAACGGAGCTGAAAACTCTGTTTTCCACAGCACCTTACCTGGTTCAGACGACAGTCTGCTCCAGATTGCGGAGCTGTTCCGCGGTCATTCCGGAAGCCTCCAGTATCTCAGCCTCTGAAAGTCCCATGGAACGCAGTTTGGCAGCCATATTCTTCAGGGCGGCGTTCTTCTCAGAGATAGCGGCAGCGTTCTCGGCGAGCAGAGTTTCCCGCTTCTGTATCTCTTTCTCCACTTTCTTCTCGGCAACTTCCATTGCCATGGCCATAGCTTTCTTCCGCTCCTCAGCGATTATGATATCGACATCAAGGATCAGCGCGTCTTCTACCATGGTGTTAATTCCCTCCTTCTCCATCTCGGCGTATCCCTCATAGATACGCCGGTACAGCCACAGGGTCATCTGCTTCAGAACCTGTCCTTCCGAAGGCAGCAGATTTCCTGCGGCAATGTTGTCGTTGATAACACCTATTATATCATTGCTGACCAGGACTTTCAATGCCTTCAGATTTTCCGGAGAGCGTTCTTTCGCGATTGCCCTGCGAAGGCGCAGCAGCTGAAAAGGAATGAGGACGATCAGCTTTCGGCGCTCCAGTTCTTCCCGACTCATCCGCAGGTAGCGGAAAGCAGGCACCCGGTAATCAAAGGTCCCCTGGGAGCCGAAATCAATGGTCATATGCAGCTGGTCGCTTGCGCTGCCGTCCTCAAAGAGATACAGAACCATCGGTTCCGGGAACTGCAGGACTTCCACATCAGACTGATGCTTCTGGGCGTGGTGAAAGCTGTATTCAAAGACCCGCATCACGATCCTCGTGTCCGGATACATCTGAAATTCGATGTGATAACTGTCTCTGTGATTGATGGTGATAATGGAATCCGCCAGGGTTCTTCTCAGATCATCGTCCTCATGTTCGGTCCAGTTGTACTCCACCGTGCTGTCCAGGGGATAGTCCCGGCCGTAGAGGCCGTTGATGAGAAGGATCGTGCCTTTCTGGGAAAATGAGATGCAGCGTTTGCAGATCCGGTCATAAAGGTCGGGATACTGCTCTGAGGAATACGGCTCAGATTCTTTGTCAGAAAATTCGTTCATACATAATACCTCCGTTACACGTGTTTGCTGTCGCACAGCAAAAAATAATAGATGCAGCAGTTTCTTTCCTTGCGTGAATGTGCAGCGAAGGCCGCCCGGGAAAAAGAACTGTCAGAATCCTGCAGGAAAGAAGTCCCGCAGGGGAATATGGTTTGAGTATAGGGCAGGCGCCGCCAAATGTCAACTCGGAAGGATGAGTTTATAAAAGTTTTATAATTATGCATCTGCCGGTTCCGCCGGCCGTCGGCTTCCGCGAAGGGCGGATGATTCCGGCTAAATTCGGCTAATTTTTTCCAAAATAATATAACGCGATATGTCGCGAGACACCTTGCAGGATACCCCCTTTGCTATAATGAGTACAACAAAAGGGGTATCCTTTTTTAATACCCTGAAAAATGCTCCATAGCAGCTTAACATAGAGGATTGAAAGGAAGCAGTGAGGGAAGGAGAATAAGTCATGAGGGAGAGAACAAGGAAACTGGCGAGAAGAATCACAAGCGGAGCTCTGGCAGGCCTGCTTGCGGCAACATCAGTGATGAACTCTCTTGGGTCAATCACCACTTATGCGGCAGTTAAGAAATGGGACGGCGAGCAGAAGATTCGCTATACCCAGGAAGACCAGCAGGATATTGAAATCATGGTCGAGGCTGCAGAGCAGGGATTCTATCCGGGCGAGGATGTCAATCTGAATGTGTACATCCGGAATAATTCCGGTCAGAGTCTGACAGGCGGCGAGCTGTCCTGGGAGAAGAATGATCTTCTGCTGGACGGATATTTTGTGCTGTCAACGGAGAACGGAACGATTGAGACGGGAGAGACGGAGGAACTCGATGGCCTGACGCAGGAGACTGTTCAGACGGCGGAAGCTGCAGAGAACTCCGATGAGACCTCCGGTGAAGAGAAGCCTGAGGCCGGAGAGGCCATCGAGGCGGAAGAGTCTGCGGAAACCCTGGAGAGCAAGGAAACGGAGACCGAAGAATCCGTGAAAGCTTCAGAAAACAAGGAAACCGAGGCAGAAGAGTCTGCAGAAACCTCGGAGAGCAAGGAAACTGAAGCCGAAGAGCCGGCAGAATCCACAGAGACTCCCGAAGAAGAGGAGAAGACCGGAGAGCCCATAGAGATTGGGGAAGAAGGGGTTCCTATGGCCGATGCGGATGAAATCGATGATGCGGACGAGATCGACGATGAGGAATCTGATCTCCAGAAGATTGCGGATATCACATTGGAATCCGGCGAGATTTACCAGGCCACGTTCTGCGCGGTTATCGATGATATTGAGAAGATTAAGAACACATCCGTGAAATTCCGGTTCACTGCCAGGAACGGGGAGGATGAAGAGAAGACAGCGGAGACCGCATACCAGTTTACGGTAGGCGCAGTTTCCATGCTGCCGGTGGAGTTCTATGACAACACCAACAAGCTGATGACCAATGAGACCAATACGATTTATGTGACCACCCAGATTCATGAAGCGGAGTCCGAAGAAGGTAAAGAAACTGCAGCCCCCAAGGCGGATAAGGAGACTGCGGAGAAGCCGGAGAAGGATAAGGCGGCAGAAGCAGGCGGCGGTGCATCCGGCGGAGCCGGCGGCAAAGAGGGAACGTCTGTGCCTGAAAAGCAGGGCAACGCAGCTAAAGAAGAAACCGAAGCGCCTTCCGGCGATGTTAAGAATGACGATGGCGCAGTTGCTCCGGATACGGAAGCAGATTCCAAAGAGGACGAGAAGAATACAGTTCCGGCTACAGAAGCAGCGGAGCCAGCAGTTTCCGGTGATAATAACGGTCAGCCTGCAGAATCAGTCACAGGTTCCGATACAACAGTAACAGAAGGAAATAAAGATTCGCAGGAAAGTACCGGTGCAGACGGCGCGGATTCCGCAGACGGAGAAGCAGCGGATAATAATACAACAGCAAACGATGGGCAGACACAGGACGGCGCTTCCGTAGGCGGCACGCAGGAGGGAGATAATGCTTCCGCAGACGGCACGCAGGAAGGAGACAATGCTTCCGCAGGCGGCACATCGACGGAAGAGAATGCGCCGGCAGACAATACATCTGCGGATAACAGCACGTCTGTATCCGACACATCCGACGGCACATCGACAGAAAACAGTACATCCGGAGACAGCGTATCAGCAGATAACAGTACGTCCGGAGATGATTCTTCTTCCGGCAGCCTGGAGAGTGATACGGCATCCGACGGCGCGGTTGTGGCCATGGCCAGCGATGCGCCCAGAGCCTTCTATGCAGAATATGTAAGGTTCATTGACAATGCGGAAATGATCAGCACGGTGCCGGAATCTGCAGATAAGAATGAAAAGAAGAAAGAAACTGATACCAGCAGTGTAGTGGTCAACGGTTCGATTCTTGATGGGGGGACCGTAACGGCAGATGGAGCCGTACAGCCTGAGGAAGAGCCCAAAGAAGAATCCAAAGGAAAAGAAGCCAAGTCGGAAGAGCCGAAGGTTTCTGAGGAGAATGAGCCCAAGGCAGAAGAGTCTGGGACAGAGAATCCTGTGAATCCGGAGCCCAAGGCAGCAGATAAAGTGACGATAGACAGCCAGGTAGTTGATGCAGGTACCGTAACGGTTGACGCAGAGGCAGGAGAACAGCCGGAAGAAAGGGAGAAGAAAGATCCCATCGAGTACGATACCGAAGAAGATCAATATATCAAGCAGGCGAAAAATATCTCTTACGAAGTTGTGACCTACGGCGCGGAGCTGAAGGGCGTGACGGCCTTCTATGACCAGGACAGAAGCGACGAATCCACGATCGTAAGCGCCATTGATTTCCGCGTGGCCGACGGTACCGAGCCGGGCCTCTACTTCGGCGTGGTCAAATCCAGCGTGGAGATGGACGGCAAGACCCATACAGCCATGCAGGGCTTCCACTTCTATGTAACCGGGGACGGTCAGCTGACGCTGAAGAGCAAGTCCTTTGACGGCGGCTATATCAAAGTAGCCGGTCCAGTGGAGGCATTCCCGGAGGCCGAGATGCTGAGCCTGGTGATCAGCGAAGTGCCGGAAGAGGTTAAAGAGAATATCCTGGCTGCCGCAAAAGAGCAGAATATTTCTGTAAACAGCGAAAAAGCTGTGGATATCAAAATTATGGCGGATGGTAAAATTGACGAACTTAATGATGAGGTATCCGTAACATTTGAATACAAGTTTCTTCATGAAACTGACAGCAAGGAAGAGGCAGGCATAAGCACAATCGCGGTTGAAGAGGCAGATACAGAAGATAAAACAGAGTCAACTTCTATTTGGCATTGGGATGAAGAGATAGGACAGATTGAGAAAATGCCTACGGAAACGAATGAAGATGGCAATGTGGTTATGATAACAAATCATTTTTCTGTCTTCGTACCTGGAGCAGCGCCGATCGGATTAGAAGTGCCTCGCGGCTATGTTCAGAGTATAACGGCAACGATTCAGGACGGCCTGGGGAATTTTGATGCGGATAATAGTCCTGGTAATGATGCAAATGATCATAACAATAAAGTGAGAACCTTTGATACTGTAAGATACAATCTGGATATATCAACAGCAGCATTACGCGATGATGAGACGTATAATGAAGGTACGCTCGTACTGAAAGCGGAGTTGGATAAAGATGTTTCCGAAGCAAAGTTTGATCTGTCCCAGATGTCGTGGCTTGATGAATATACGATAACATATTACGGTGAAGGCGACAAGGAGATAGCGGTAGAAGACGCCGAGAAAACTACATATTACGATGGGACTACACCAGAGTCCGAGAAGGGTATCTTTGACGTAAATCGTACAGCCAAGGGAAGTGGCGAGGAATCAGCTTATCGTACAAATGTTAAGAAACAGGTACTTACGGCTTCTTACTATGTAAACCGTACAAGTCCGTTAATTCCCGGAACCCAGACCTTGATTGTCAGTGTAAAGGTTCAGGCTGCGAACAATGGCGATTCGTTGCAGCCGAAGATAACAGTATGGTTACAGGAAAATCCAGAGAATAAGGACAGGAGTGATAAGCCAAATGGCGGTAACGTGTATACGGCCAATGAAGATGATACGGTAACTATCACAGCGGCGGCCCGTTATAATATTAGTGTAAAAAATGATAGTTACATTAAAGATCAGGGATATTTTAATCTTAATACCGGCAAACATTATGATTTGCTGCCTCAAGGAGAAAATAGAAATGATTATGTTTTTGGAAGAATCTCTGGCTATGCGGTGAATATTCAGCTTTATAATAATGATCCGAATAAGGGGCTGATGGGGATTGAACTTCCTAAGGGAGATATCACATTCAAGTTAAACTTGATAGCAACGAATGGAAGTGTTGAAGGCGGAAAATTCCCGATGCCTACAGGCGGTCCAACGGCAGAGAAAGAAAACACGGGTTATACGCCTGTTCTGTGGGATTATAAACCGAATAATAACAGTGATATAGGTAATTGGGGCAGGAATATGCTTTTCAGAGGCGACGCGCATACAAGAACGGCTAATTTGGGACCGGCATCAGACCGAGGACAGGGTTATGCCGAAAGGGTATCGAATTATAAGAGCGGCAGGTGGAATATTTCTGAAGAGCAGAAACAGATAGAAGTTACAAAGTTAACGGGCCAGGATGCTACGTTTAATGTTACTGTCAGCGATTATGATTTCGATCTCACGAATTATACATATCCAAAGATTTGGACAGATGGAGGAAGTACCGACGATGCGGCTTGGTCCTCCTATGTGGGCAATTTCTCAGCGGGATATATAGAGACGATTATGCAGTACCCGGAGCCTCAGGACCGGGGAGAAACAAGTACGCCGACGTTGACGGTTAGAGTAACAGATCTTGCAGTGGATGGTAGTACGGAGATTGAAAAGGAGCCGGAGCCTCAGCCTCCAAAGGAACCTAAGCCCATTGACATGTACAAGGCAGATGATGAATTTATGGGAGAGCAGTCCCTCTATCTGCCGGGTACAATTACAAAATATAACTCTTTTACGAAACCGGAAGGCAACAGTATGGCTGACCAGTTTCTCGGGTCACAGTTCTGGGGCGGGCCCAACAATGATGCGGTTACTTTTGCCGGAGACGATGTTCGAATCTGGGGAGGCGTATATCTGTATCCATCAGATAATTACTTGGAAAGCATTAATATATTGCAGAAATTTGACAGCCATGCGTTTCGCCCAAAAGTAAATGATCAAGGTAAATTTGAGGAAGGGGCTGTAAAGTATACCACATTAAATGACGCCACAACAACCATTCTGTTTGCGGCAGACCCGGAATACCCGAACGGATGGGATATTAACGAAGATCCTGATCTTATGCAACGTATGAATTCAGCCGAAGAGAAAGATTTGATATACTATGAAAGTCTGACGGCGCTGGAGGAAGATCATTTTACATGTGTTGCGGTTCTTTTGGAGGTGAGACACCAGAAAATAACAACAGGAAAGAGTTTTACATTTGGTTTTCCAGCTGAAGTTAAGATTAAAGATTCAGCGGAAATTGAGAAGGGATATACGTATTGTACCGTCAATAGTGTGAGATGTTGGGGTAAGAATCCAGAATATGACGCGATGGACACCTGGACCTGGAAGGATTGTCAAGGACGTCGCAGCAATGAGGGGAGCAATCCTGACGGTTATATTATAGGAAATCCCGAAGATGGGTACTGGTATTTAAGTTATCTTGCGGCAGCAGATGTTGACAAATGGCAATTTAGAAAGCCTGTATATGAGGATGGAAAACTTGTTAAAGAGGGTTTGGGTTTTGTTCTCTATGGAATGAGCCTGATGGTATTGGATTATACCACTACGGTAAAGATTGGAGCAGATAAGACAACATATGATCTTGATAAGGGGGAACAGACCGTCGAATACACGCTGAGTTCCATTACGGCACAGACGAAATCTCCATTAGAAGGAGGCCATACACCGCAAGGTGAGCTGACGACAGATTTAGTCATAGATGTTGAATTGGATCCAGAACTAAAATTCACGTCGCCATACCTGTGTGATGGTAAGGTAATACCAATGGGCAACAGTGATCCGGCAAAGATTGAATATGAGGCGGGAACCTACAAGATGTGGTATGAAATAACAGAGGATGGCCGGCTGAGATTCCATTTGGATGGTGTAGTATTAGATAAAACATTGAAAGATATTACATTTAAGGCCATGATTTCATTTAAGACAGAAGACGCCGCCATACTTAACGCAATTGCCTGTATTACCGGAAGCACAAGTAAGATGGGTTATGACAGAGATCATCTTGGAAAGAACACCAGCATTTGTCATATAACCGTGTCAAAGATGATAGGTACAGGAATTTATAAGGAGGTTGATGTAGAGGTTACAGATTTGGATGACCCGATTACTTATACGATTGTATACGCCAATAACAGCAAAACAGATGTTCCAGTGAAAGATATTTATTTGTATGACATTTTACCATATAACGATGATGAAAGGGACAGCAAATTTAACGGTACTTATGACGTGACAGCGATATCGGTTGATTTGGGTCAGCAAGAAGGTTTGAAGTCAGAAGCAACGGTTTATTATACGGATGCGAAGCCTTTCTATAATTCTTCAGTTGGTGAGACAAATACATCTAAGAACGTAGCCGAAACAATGGAGAATTGGGATAATTTTAATACTGTCTTTACAAAAGAATGTTTTACAACTGACGGAGGAAAGGGCCAGGCACTAGATAATTTTAA
The DNA here is from genome assembly GCA_947626365.1 of uncultured Lachnospiraceae bacterium. Classification (GTDB taxonomy): domain Bacteria; phylum Bacillota; class Clostridia; order Lachnospirales; family Lachnospiraceae; genus UBA3402. Next base: position 31,162 of record CANQRW010000006.1, on the reverse strand, counting down.
AGTGGAGACAGCAGCAATTGGCTTGTATGTGACGTATTTGCCGGCACATCAGGAATTAGTACTTAAAATAACGATTGCTCCACATGAAAATGCTCCCGCGGATTTGTATAGCAACGATGCTCATTCCTGGTATAAGACCAGTACACAGGATTCGGCGCTTCTTACAAATACGGTTCAGACCAGAGTTGTTGCCCGCGAATTATCCGGCGTCGTATGGCATGATCTGAACTGGGATGGTACGAGAGATGGTGGAGAAGAACCGGTAGAAGGAGTAGAGGTTGTATTGCTTCAGCAGCAGCCGGATGGTACATATGACGAGTATAAAGAAGATGTGACTGGCGAAGAGTTGCCAACGGTTAAAACTGATGACAACGGAAGATATTCTTTCAGTAAAATAGCTGAAGGAAATTATGTAGTTGCATTTAGAAATCCGTCAGGAGCTAAACCGTTGGATGAATTTATCGGAGAGACAGTTTATCGTGCCGGCGGAGGAGACGGTGATTTAACAAGCGATGGTGTAAAATTTGAATTGTCCGGTGCTGACGATGGATATGCGTACATGATTGCCGCGGGCGGTGAGGGTTCACCAGCGGTAGAATATAAATCTGCCGCTGCAATGGGTGTGCCTTTGAAGGCTTATACAAATTTGGATCTGGGCTTGCTGAAGAATGCCAAACTGAGGTTAAAGAAGGAAGTACGGAATCAGGATAATCTTGAAAATGAGCCCACAGACAGAAAGTTCCTGATTAAGCTGATCTGCAATGAGACAGGTGACGAGATTGCCACAGTAGCTTTGTTGGGCGGAAATACGGGAAATACGAGCGGAGTGTTCGAAATCAAAGATTTCTCGGGGCACGATGGTTTCACGGCGGGCCAGAGAACATTTCGGATCAAAGAGATTGTGCCGATGGAGTATGAAATGACCGGAGAATATTTATATGATGTTAATCCGGAAACGAAAGAAACAATCTCCGATAGCGAGAAATCGTTGATACCTGAACCAGCAGATAATTATACGGTTACCATCAAGCCCGGCGACTTTAAGGAAGTGAAGGTGGTCAACGTACCGCACCATGAGGATTACTTCCATCACACGGCAGAGGTCACGAATACGACAGAAGGCAGTGGAGAGTATGGACATTTTGTGGAGACACCCTTTAAACCAGAGACGCCTAATGAAGATGCCGAAGATGCCGGCGGATATCCGACTACGGAACCGATTCAAACCGCTATGAACGCAGTCCTTCCCGAAAAGGTGAAGGAGAAGGACGTTGATGACGAGCCGTTCGTATTCATGTAGAAAGGAGATGATCTTTGTGGCAAACAAAAAGATTTGGAAGAAACTGTTGCCCGGGCTGCTGCTGATAGTGGTATCGGCGGCGGCAGGACTGACAGGAGCGACGGTGCTGCACAATATGTCACTGGAGAATCCCATAAAGACGCCTCCGGTGGAGGGCACCTTCGATGAGCCTATCAATGCCAATATAAAACGGACCAGTTTTAAAAACACATCAGAAGATGCGGATGTGTTCTTGAGGGTTTCGTACGGCGAGTCGTGGACAACTAAGGATGGAGAACTTCTTCCGCTGCAGTTTACTGCAGCGGACGGAAAGACCTACCGGGTAGCGACTCCGGTATGGAACAGTGAAGCTTATAAAGACTGGGAAATGGGAGACGATGGATGGATTTATTATACGCATGTGCTGAAGGCGAAGGAGTCAACACCTGTTCTGCTGTACAAAGCGGATTTCCTGGGGAGCGAAGGTTCGGGATGGACGAAAGCGACTATGGAAGCGGATCCGGAAGGAAGTAAATATCTATCCGCCAAATATGATATCCATTTCACCATGGAGATTGTCCAGGCCAGCGATGAATGGCAGGTCAGTAAGGATGCGGTGCAGGAACTGTTTGGCAAGGGCGATGTAATCAGGGAGAATCTGAAAGCAAAGGAAAAATTGCCAAACGGTAAGGATAGGCTGAATAAGGATGAAATCTTGGATTGGCCGGATGCAGAGCCTTGGACGGAGCCCGGTAAGACACAAGTGGTCCCATTAGACCCGAATGCGGATGTAACCGATGCGGTTACACAGCCATAAAGAAAGGAGGCAGTTGTGATGAAGGAGATATCCGAAAAGAAATCTTATAAGAAGATCGCCGCAGCCTGCCTGCTTTCCGCCGCCGCGGCGCTGGCAGGGTTCGGAGGAACCTGGGCTTACTACAACGATACGCTGAGCCTGGCAAATCCCCTGAAGACCTCCAATACAAGCGTGGCGATGGTGGAGGATTTCACGCCCGACAACAACGTACTTCCGGGAGAAACGGTGCCGAAAGTGGTAGCCTTTGAGAACACGGGAGATATGGATGTGTTCCTCCGTGTGAAGGTTCCGCCGGAGGAGGCCTGGAAGGATTCAAGTGGTTCGATAATGACTAATGATAAGCTTTTGGCGAAGAGGGTAATCAAAGGCTGGACAAAAGCCTGGACAGAGAAGACGATGGTAATTAATCGAGGAAGTGGAGAGTCTGAGAAAGTGCCTGCGCAGGTTACAGCAGAACCAGGGACTGCCCCATTTTCAGAACAGATTACGAATTGGACTGATGTGGATTCATCTGAAGTAGAATGGTCCCCGGTAATTGTGCAGAATGGTGGATATTACCGGTACTACAAGAAGGTACTGAAGGCAAAACCGGAAAACGTAGAAGAAGGAGATTCGACTTACGGCGGTTCCAGAACGAAGCCAATTCTTAACTACATTAAATTGGAACCGGTATCCAATGACCGCCACTCTGCAAATTACAGTGATAAGATTTATCTTCTGCAATTTGACGCCCAGGCGGTTCCCGTGGAGGGGGATGGACCTGACAGTACCCAGAGCGGCGTCTTGGCGGAGTGGGGTATGAAAGTAACAGTCGAGGACGATGCACTGGTATGGTCGTATGAAGGCGGAACCGACGACACCGGTTCTGCCGGAAATTAACTGAACGGATGAGTGAAAGAAGGAGGATAACAAGATGAAGAGCAAAGTTAAAGTGATCGCATTGGCCGGAATCTTGGGTGTCGCTGTAGTTGGCGGGACATTCGCATATTTCACCCAGACGGATAGCGCGACCAATAAGTTCCACACAGGCACCTACGATACGGAGCTGGTGGAGGAGTTCAAACCCAAGGAAGGCGAGAACTGGGAACCCGGCGTGAAGGTGAACAAAGATGTCCATGTAGAGAACACCGGAAGCCTGCCGGTAGTGGTTCGTGTGAAGTTCCGGGAGACCTGGACCAGGAAGGCGGAGGTGGATCCGAAGCAAACGGTGATTTATGATTTGGATACGACCCAGGATGTTCCCTGGACGATGTCGCTGTCCTTTGTAGGGAACACGGCCCGCAACAAATTCGAGAGTGTGCGGCAGGCAGATCCTAACGACGGACGTGCAGGACTTCAAGATGATTCCGTGGTCATTAAGGAACTTCATATAGGAAAAAATGCTGAGGAAGAGCAAGAGGACGAAGGTGTCTGGGTATATAATTCCAACGATGGCTGGTACTATTTCACCAGAGTCCTTGCAGGCAAGACAGAAGACGGGAAACAGGATAAGACGACCAAGATCCTTGACAGTGTAACATTGGCTGCAGATGTGGATATGGGTGATTTCGTTGAGAAGAGATGGTACAGCACGCAGGAAGAGGAACCGGGTGCCGACAACACAGATGCGTGGATTGAGTTTGCTACTTCAAATGACGCGACTCGCGCGGGTGAATATCTGACAACCCGGGAGATGTCCAAGAAACTGGAAGAGGAAGGAGCGGCTCCGATCACCTATATGAAGACGGAAACGGTTCTGTCCGATCCGAATAAGGCTGGTTACAGTGACGCGGAGTACACGCTGACTATTACGGCTCAGACAGTGCAGGCCACAGACAAAGCGGTAGCCGAGTCCTGGGGAATCGATCTTGATCATATGAAAGAGCTTGGTGTTAACTGGGATCTGAAGAGCGAGGGCGAGACCATGAGCGGCGATGAGCCGGCAGAGACGACAGCGGAGGAGAGCGCAGCCCCGTAAAAAATCAGGTTTTATATACCATCCACCTGTCTTGGATGATGAAGTTAAAAGCACAGATATAATACAGAAAAAATTTCTAAAGAGAGCTGAAAGGAGAGGAAAATTATGAAGATCAACAAAAAAGTTTTAGCAGTGGCAGGCGTTGCGGCAGTAGCACTGGTAGGAGGCACATTCGCGTATTTTAATCAGAGCCTGAGTATTGACAACCCGTTGGATACGGGACATTATCAGAATGTTCTGGTTGAGGATTTCACTCCTCCGGCAGACGAGATGAAGCCCGGTCAGAAATGGGATAAAATTGTGTCGGTTCAGAATACCGGTGATTATCCGGTGCTGGTAAGGGTAAGGATGAAGGAGCAGTGGGTTAAGAAGTCAGATGCAACTGGTACACCATTTGTAGAGATTGATACTACTAAACAAGATGGAGATAGTAAATATATAGACTATGCTAAGTTTACTGATACTACTAAAGATGAGGACGATATCATTCTCAGCAAATATGAAGAACCTGATGCGGATGGAAAAGGCGGAAGTTTTACAGCGTATCAGCTCGAAGATTCAAATGAAAAAGATGAAAAAGGTGAAGTGATTCCGGGAGACGAAAATGGTTTGACCGCTGGTGATGACAGTGTGGTTTATAAGGTATTGAACACTGTGGAAACCCCTGGGGATGCTGGATGGAGCTATGGCGGTGATGGATATTGGTATTGGAATGGTGTCCTGGATCCGGCTAAGGATGAGGATCCGGATAAGGATAAGGATAAGCACGAAACCGAGCCTTTGCTGAAAGAATTAGTGTTGGCAAATAATATCGATCTCGGACAGTATAAAGATACGGAATATTATGTGGTGACAAAGGAGAAAAGTCAGCCTGCTTTTGAACGTAATGAACAAGGAGAACTTCAGAATGGCTGGAAGAAGAAGACGGACGAATGGACCGATGAAAAGGGACTTCTTGATTGGGTAGCCGAAACTGACTCCGATGGTAATCATACAAATGTTCCGGATGATCAGAAGATGTACCGTGTGTCTGAGTCTAAGATTGTTGAGGATAAGACTGGATATGCAGATTCTATCTATACTCTGACTGTTACTTCTGATCTGGTGCAGGCAAATGAGGCGGCAGTCAGGGCGATATGGGGAGATGCGGTTGCTAATAAGATTGGTGTAGCCGGCGATATCCTTAGTAATGTAGCTGTTGAGGACGAAAACACAGACAATCTTAAAAATAAGGAATAAGAGACGGGATAATCCTGCGATACAGGTCATATTCAGCTAAATATATGATTGGACTGGAGACGTATTTTCGATGAGATACCTGAAACTGCTGCTCAACATTCTGTGCTGGCCGGTGTATCTCTGCATCGCTTTCTACCTGCTGATAGCCGCGCCTATGGTGCTGGGCTATCGGCCGGTGGTGGTGCTGAGCGGGAGCATGGAGCCCACCTACCACGTGGGCAGCATCATTTATTACAAACAAACGCCTTTTGAGGATATCGATGTGGGCGATCCCATCACTTATCAGGCCGGAGAAGATTCCCTGGTGACCCACCGTGTGACCCAGAAGATGGAGATCAGCCGGGAGTTCATAACCCAGGGCGACGCCAACAATACGGAGGATCCCAATCCGGTGTCTTATGACCGTGTGGTGGGCCGCGCCGCGAAAATCAGCCTTCCCTATATGGGAGTGTTGGTGAATTATGGAAGGCGCCCGGCCGTGATCGGCGTGATGGTGGTTATTTTGGCGCTGGGATTTCTGGCGGATCAGCTTCCTGACAGAAAAAAGGGCGGAGATTCCGGCGGGAAGGACGGCGGCAGCGGAAAGGAAGGAGAGGCTTAAGGTTTTGAGGGAACCCGGGGCCTCAGGAAGCCTGTAGACCATATTGACACAGGGAGAGCAATGATATGAGGAAAAAGAAAATTATAATCGCGGGAGCAGCGGCACTGCTGGCCCTCTCAATGATCGGAGGTACCTGGGCGGCATGGTCGCAGACGCTTGTGGCCAAGAACGAGTATGAGACCGCGAAATACAGCACATTTCTGACGGAGCATTTCAAAGAGCCGGAGAACTGGGAGCCTGGGATTACGGAACAGAAGGAGATCATGGTGACTAACGACAGCACCATTCCGATCGTAGCTCAGGTGAAAATGAGGCAGAAATGGTACCGCACAGAGGACAGGGTTATCACTACCTATGAGCAGCCTGAGGAAGGCGGCGAAGTGGTGGAGAAGAATGTGACGGTGCCGGCAGGCACCCTGAATAACACCTTCAAGGATGATGATAACGAGGAACAATATGCTGCTGTCTGGAATTTTAACGGCAGTGCGGGGGAGGAAGTCTATGTTTTGGAATCCGGTACCGCTAAAAGCAAAGGTTTGCGGCTTCATTATTCTGATGGCGAACCGCTGAGGACTGTGGCTAAGCCGGATGAGGCGGAGGGCCACTGGCTTTTGAAATCAGAGACGCCGGATGAGGCAGGCTGGTTCACCTTCTATTTTGTGGGAAGAATCGAGGCAGGGAGCCAGTCTCCTAAGCTTCTGGAGAGCGTGACCATGAACCCGCTCCTGGAGGCTACCATAACCGGAAGCGAGACATACTATGTAGCGGAAAAGGATGGCGGTTATCGTCAGGTGACGATGAATTCGGTTACCTCAAAATATGGAGAAGGCCTCGGCGGTTATGACGGCTGTAACTACGATATCGACGTAACTATGAAAACCACTCAGGCGACAGCCGGAGGTATGCAATATACCTACGATAAGGAGTGGGACGAGATTACAGAATGTATCGCCGGATACATTAAAGATGGCCTGGGCTATGATGGTTCCGACATACCGGGTCAGAAGAAGCTGTGGATTGTGCAGCAGGGCAGAGAACTGGCCTACGTGCCGACCCGCGAGGTTGACGGTGAAGATAAGCTGGATCCGGGCAACTGGTTTATGAGCTTCACCAATATGGTGCCCGGTGAGACCTACACGGACACTTTGAAGATCTCCAACGAGGCGTCCCGCAGTTACACGGTCTATATGAGGATTACGCCGAAGGCGGAGGGAGCGCTGGACAGCGATCCGGACATAGAAGAGCTTAAGAGAGAACTTCTTGAGAAGATTTATATGGAAGTTTACTATCTGGACGACGATACGGCCGAACGGCTTGCCGCCCAGCCGGCAGCGGCCGCGGAGACGGACCAGCCAATCGAGATGAAGGGAACGCTTCTCTATAAGGGAACCTCTACCGGTATAGCCCAGAACTACACAGGAGCCGCGCAGGACAGACCGGATTATGATACCCTCAGGTATCTGATCCCATTGGGACGTTACTACCGCGGAGACGAGGGAACGATTTTTGTGAGACTGACCCTCGACCCGAATATCGGTCTGACGGATGAGCAGGTGAAGAGAAGCGAGGAGACCGGAGAGGTGATAGCTCCGGATTACCGCTACGCAGACCTTCTGACCAAGGTGGACTGGGAGTTTTTGATCCAGCAGGTACCCAGCGGAGGTCCCGGGGGCAATCCGGGCGGAGGTCCAGGCAGCGGAACCTCAACGATAATTTCCGACAACCCGCCGCCGCTGGCGTCCTTTGATGAGCCGGAAGTGCCGCTGGGGACGATGATTCCGGATGAGGATGTGCCGCTGGCATTCCTGGCGCCTGTGACCGGAGATGAGACTCCGATTGTTCCCATCATGGTGACGGCTGCCGCGCTGCTTGCGTTGATGGCGGTGTTTGGCGCGCTGGCTTTCGGAGGAAAGAAGAAGAAAGAAGAAACGACATAACGTATGGATGAGTCGGGTCCGGAGGAAGTCTCCGGGCCCGGCATTTATATTACGTCAGTATGCAAATAACACGCCAGTGATGTTTTTTTATTTTTATAGAAATTTTACAGAGTTTATAAAAGCTTTATCCTTTGTTCCTTGCCTTTTCCATGTGCCGGCAGTATAATAAAAGCACTTCAGCGGGCAGTCTTTGCCTGCCAGATTCTGGTATCGTGACCGGATGTTCTCCGGCGGATTCCGAAAGATGATGTTCGTCTGTGCTTATTGTATTGTTTATTGTACTGTTGCGGAGCCGGTATGTCTGCATACGCAGCCGGCGGAAGTGTAAACGGTACAAGCCTGCGCGGAAAGCAGTATGGAAAAGGAGGAATGTTTATGTGTATGCAAAAGAAGAACGCCGGTGAGTCACGGCCCAAAGGCATTCTGGGGGATCAGATTCCCAGGGAAGAGATATTGGAGAGGATCCATCAGGATCCGGAGATGTGTCAGCAGTATGAGCAGATGCCGCCCTTCGGCCAGGAGCAGTTTCTGAATTATTGCTGCGGTGTGTCCGGTTTGGCAGTCTGTTATGATCCGTTTTTCAAACGCATTTTTAATCCGGAAAGAGATCCCAGGCGATTGTCCGATTTTCTTTCCTGTATTTTGGGAGAGGATGTGAAAGTGCGTTGTGTGCTGCCTCTGGAAGGCGGGCGAATCATGGTATCCAGTCCCTACATTATCATGGATATTGTGATAGAACTGAGCGATGGATCCCTGGCTAATGTGGAGATCCAGAAGAATCCTTATAAGTTTCCGGGCCAGAGGGCGGCCTGTTACTCCAGTGATCTGGTCCTGCGTCAGTATTCCAGAAGGAGCGGAGACGGCGATGACAGGATGATCTATGGGAAGATGCATAACGTCTATACGATTGTGATCCTGGAGGAAAGCACGGCAGAGTTTCACCGTCATCCTGAGGAATATATTCACCGTTCCGAACAGAGATTTGACACTGGACTGAAGCTTCCGTTATTACAGAAATATGTGTACATCCCGCTTGACGTATACCGAAAAAACCTTCATAATAGGAATATAAAGACGGAATTGGAGGCATGGCTGGGCTTTCTGGCGTTCGATGATGTGGGACGTGTCTGGGAGCTGTCAAACTGGTCGCCGCAGTTCCGTGAGATGTATCAGGATATGGTAGAGTTTCGGAGAGATATTAAGGAGGTGCTGGGTATGTTTTCGGAAGCGTTGCTGGAGATGGACCGCAATACGGCAAAGTATATGACGGAAGAGCTGGAGCAGGAGGTAAAGGAACTGAAGAAAACCTTAGAGGCTCAGAAGCAGGAGTACGAATCCATAATTACCGCTCTGCGTCAGGAAATCATTGATTTGAAGGCGCATCAGAATCAGTAGATCACAAACACAGAAAGAAAATTTGACAATAGGACTATACGAGACACGTTGCAGGATATCTCTTTTGTTATAATGAGAAAAACAAAGGAGATATCCTTTTTTTGCGCGGAGGAGGGCGGTATGGATATGCTGAAAGCCTTGCGGGGGTGCGTATCTGCCAGACTGCGCAGCGAATCGGACAGGGATGTTTCCGGACAGAAAGGAAGACGGGTTTGAATATCGCAGAACATGGAATGTCGGCTCCGAATCTGCTCTGCGTCTGTGTGGACAGGCTGGATGGGCAGGATTTTACCGGGAAGATATGGCATCAATATGATGACGAACCGGTGGAATATAGAACGGTTGTACAGATGCTTCAGTCGCTGGATGCTCTTTATGATAAATGGGACTTTCCGCAGCGCTCGACGGAGGCAAGGATGTTTAAGAAAAAGAGCCGAGGGAAAGCGGTACCGGCTGAACGAGAGGGGGAGAATGCAGAGATGGATGAGAAGCGTCTGAATGATAAAGCCGGAGAAGTGGGAACATTTCTTGTAAAGGTCCGCTACAGACAGAATTCTACCTGGCAGGGTGAAGTAGTGTGGGCCGAGAAGAATCAGAAGCAGTATTTCAGAAGCGCCCTGGAACTTCTGAAACTGATGGACAGCGCCCTTAATTGAGGGAAGAGCAGGCGGAAGCGGGACGGCTTCCGCCTTATTTATGTCAGTATGCAAACAAACCATGCAAACAAAGCGCCGGTGACGCTTTGTTTGTATTTGACAAACCGTATCCGGGAATTTATAATGGAACTATCGCGGGAAAGGAGGGAAAGCCATGATTCAGATTTTCATGACCGAGGACGGAGTGGTGCGGCAGAAAGAAGAGGCAGAGGCGGGAGCATGGATTGCATTGACTGACCCGACTGCCACTGAGATTTTGTCTGTTGCAGAGCAGTATAATATTGACCCGGACCACCTGAGGGCTCCTCTGGATGAAGAAGAACGGTCCCGTATCGAGGTGGAAGATAACTATACATTGGTGCTGGTTGACATTCCTTCGATTGAAGAGCGTAGCGGCAAGGACTGGTATGTGACGATTCCTCTTGGCATCGTGATGACAAACCAGGTGATTATCACCGTATGCCTGGAAGAGACGCCGATTCTGGACGCTTTTATGGATGGCCGCGTGAAGGATTTTCATACGTATATGAAGACCCGTTTTATCCTTCAGGTGCTGTACCGGAACGCTTCCCAGTATCTGCAGTATCTGCGGGTGATCGATAAGAAGAGCGACCAGGTGGAGGCCAAGCTTCATCAGTCCCAGAAGAACCAGGAGCTGATCGAGCTTCTGGAGCTGGAGAAGAGCCTGGTGTATTTTACCACGTCCCTGAGGGGCAATGAGATGGTGCTGGAGAAGCTGATGCGCAGCGAGAAGGTGAAGAAGTATCCGGAGGATATGGAGCTTCTGGAAGACGTTATCACTGAGAATAAACAGGCCATCGAGATGGCCAATATATACAGCGGGATCCTGAGCGGAACCATGGATGCTTTCGCCTCCGTTATTTCCAACAACCTGAATATCGTCATGAAATTCCTGGCGACGGTGACCATCGTGATGTCCATTCCTACCATGGTGGCCAGTTTCTATGGTATGAATGTGAATGCCCATGGAATGCCCTTTGCCGAAAGCGTCTATGGGTTCTGGATTGTGCTGGGGATCGCGGCGCTGATTACTCTTGTGGTGGCAATCATTTTCTCCAAGAAGAATATGTTTTAACAGGATTATCATGAAAGGGACAGATAGAGCACATGAAATTTTTTCAGAAATTTGAGCGGCGGTTCAGCCGTTATGCTATTCATAATCTGATGTACTACATTATGATCCTCTATGCCATCGGGATCGTGGTTCAGATGGTCATGCCTATGGTTTACTGGCAGTTTCTGAGCCTGAATCCGGCGGCGATCCTGCACGGGCAGATCTGGCGTATCGTCACCTTTATCATCTATCCGCCCATGGGCTCCATGGCGCCCATTGGTTCTTCCATGGGCCTTATGATGTCGGATCTGCTGTTCAACGGAATCGCTCTGTCCCTGTACTATTCTCTGGGTACCAATCTGGAGAGGACCTGGGGCGCTTTCCGTTTCAACGTATACTTTTTCATGGGCGTTATCGGCCATGTGCTGGCGGCGCTGATCGGATATCTGGTATTCGGGCAGCTGATGCTTCTGACGACCACTTATCTGAACCTGTCCCTGTTTTTTGCCTTTGCCCTTACCTATCCGGATCTGCAGTTTCTGCTGTTCATGGTGATTCCGGTGAAGGCCAAGGTGCTTGCCATTTTTGATGGTCTGTTTTTCGTGTACGGATTTATCGTAGGCGGTGCCGCGGACCGGTGCGCCATCGTGCTGTCGCTGGCCAATTTCCTGATCTTTTTCCTGATGACCAGAAATCTCAGTCGTTATACGCCGAAGGAGATTAAGCGGAAGAGGGAGTTCCGCAGTCAGACCAAGATCATTCCTCAGGGCGGAACCAGGCATCGGTGCGCAGTGTGCGGCCGGACGGAGAAGGACGGGGAGAATATGGAGTTCCGCTATTGTTCCAAATGCGCCGGCAATTACGAATATTGCCAGGACCATCTGTATACCCATCGCCACGTGACGGAGGGACCGCAGATTCCGCAGTAGGCTCAGAGGTCCGAATGGGCAGGATTTTCCGGTAATCAGGGCGGCATGGGCACGCCGTGATCGATATAATGTAACAAGGAGGATACAGCATGAAAAAGACAAAGATCATCTGCACCATGGGGCCGGCTTCGGACAGCCGGGAGGTGATGACGGATCTGGTAAGGTACGGCATGGATATTGCCAGGTTTAATTTCTCCCATGGAACCCATGAGGAGCAGAAGGCCAGGCTGGATCAGCTGAAGAGCATCCGCACGGAGCTGGATGTGCCGGTGGCCGCCCTTCTGGACACCAAGGGGCCGGAGATCCGTACCGGCCGTCTGAAGGACAACCGGAAGGTGAGTCTGGTGGCAGGGCAGACGTACGTTCTGACTACGAGGGAAGTGGAGAGCGACGAGAAGATGTGCCACATCAATTACTCCGGGCTGGCGGAGGACGTGGTTCCCGGCAACCGGATCCTGATCGACGACGGATTGATTGAGCTTGTGGTGAAGGAGGTGTCCGGCGACGAGATTGTCTGCCAGGTATTAAACGGCGGCGAGCTGGGCGGCCAGAAGGGGGTCAATGTGCCCGGCGTGAAGATCAAGCTTCCGGCGCTGACCGATAAGGATAAAGAGGATATCGTCTTCGGCATCGAGCAGGGATTTGATTTTATCGCGGCATCATTTGTCCGCTCTGCCGACGCCATACGGGAGATCAAGGACATCCTGAAGGAACACGATTCCAAGATCATGGTCATCTCCAAGATTGAGAATCAGGAAGGCCTGGACAATCTGGATGAGATCATCAATGTCAGCGACGGCATTATGGTTGCCAGAGGCGATTTGGGCGTGGAGATTCCCGCCGAGAAGGTGCCCTTCGTTCAGAAGACCATTATTGATAAATGCAACGCGGCCTGCAAGCCGGTGATCACCGCTACCCAGATGCTGGATTCCATGATCCGCAATCCCCGCCCCACCAGAGCGGAGGTGACGGACGTGTCCCAGGCGGTGCTGGAGGGAACGGACGTGGTCATGCTGTCGGGAGAGACGGCTGCCGGCAAGTATCCGGTGGAGGCACTGAAGATGATGGTGGGAATCTGCGAGGAGGCGGAATCCCATCTGGATTATTCGGCGTTTATGACCAGAGAGGTGACGGCTCACAACAAATCCAGCATATCCAACGCGGTGTGCTTTTCCTCCGTGTCCACAGCCCGCGTGCTGGGCGCCAGGGCGATCGTAGCCCCCAGTATCAGCGGATTTACGGCCAGGCTTCTGTCCAAGTGGAAATCGGACGTGCTGATCGTAGGCATGTCGCCTAAGGCCGGTTCCGTCCGCCAGATGCAGATTTTCTGGGGCGTGAAGCCCTATCTGGCCATGCGGTCCGATTCGACGGACGCTCTGATCGAGTCCTCCATCGAGTACCTGAAGGAGAAGGGAATCTTCCAGTCGGGAGATATCGCGGTGGTGACCGCCGGCCTGGTCAATTATGACCGGAGAGACCAGCCCGCCATACATACCAACATCATGCGCGTGGTGAACATATCATAGGAAATCAGAATCATAGAAATTCAGAATAAAGTTGTGGACAAAGGGGTCCGGGTGAGTTACAATGTTCGATAATTGTAACCTGTTTCGGGTCCCTTTTTATTACATCAGTATGTGGAGCAGAGCGCGGAAATTCAGAAAAGAGGAGCAAAGCGTTATGGAAAAGAAACCATTTGTAACATTGGAAAAACTTAAGGAGATCACAGCGCGGTATCCCACGCCTTTTCATCTGTATGATGAGAAGGGGATCCGGGAGAACGCGGCGAGGCTTAAGGCAGCGTTTGCCTGGAATCCGGGGTTTAAGGAATATTTCGCCGTGAAGGCGACGCCCAATCCGTTTATCCTAAAGATTATGAAGGAGTACGGTTTCGGTACTGACTGTTCCTCCATGACGGAACTGATGATGTCGGATGCCTGCGGTTTTTCCGGACATGATATTATGTTTTCCTCCAATGAGACGCCGCCGGAGGAGTTCGCCTTCTGCGCGAAGCTGGGCGGAATCATTAATCTGGACGATATTACCCATATTGCCTGTGTGGAGGAGACTCTGGGCTATATTCCGGAGACTATCAGCTGCCGCTACAATCCGGGCGGCGTGTTCCGGATGAGCAACGGGATCATGGACAACCCCGGCGACGCCAAGTACGGCATGACGCTGCCTCAGATAACGGAGGCGTTTAAGATACTGAAGGAGAAGGGCGCGAAACATTTCGGCATTCACGCCTTCCTGGCCAGCAACACGGTGACCAACGAATATTACCCCATGCTGGCGAAGGTCCTGTTTGAGACGGCTGTAAGGCTTCAGAAGGAGACCGGCGTCCACGTCGCGTTCATCAATCTGTCCGGCGGCATCGGGATTCCCTACCGGCCGGATCAGGAGCCCAATGATATTATGGCGATCGGCGAGGGCGTGCGTCAGGTCTATGAGGAGGTTCTGGTTCCCGCCGGTATGGGCGATGTCGCCATCTATACGGAGCTGGGCCGCTTTATGCTGGGCCCCTACGGCTGTCTGGTGACAAAGGCGATTCACGAGAAGCATACCCATAAGGAATATATCGGCGTGGACGCCTGCGCGGCCAATCTGATGCGGCCGGCCATATACGGCGCATACCATCACATCACGGTTATGGGCAAGGAGGACTGGCCCTGCGACCACAAGTATGACGTGGTAGGCTCCCTGTGCGAGAACAACGATAAATTTGCCATAGACCGGATGCTGCCCCGGATTGACATGGGAGATCTGCTGGTCATTCACGATGCCGGAGCCCACGGGTTTTCCATGGGATACAATTATAACGGAAAGCTTCGTTCCGCCGAGATCCTGCTCCATGAAAACGGGGACGCGGAGATGATCCGCCGCGCGGAGACGCCGAAGGACTATTTCGCTACCTTTGATTTCTGCGGCGTGATGAAAAAATATCTGTAAAAGCAGCAGCCTTTTGTATACTGACGCAATACAAAAAACGCGTCACTGGCGCCTTTTTTGCATACTGACGTAATACAAAAAACGCGTCACTGGCACCTTGTTCGCATACTGACGCGACCAAAAAAACCTGCCGGACCGGCAGGTTTTCTCGTGTAAGGATAAGGATTATAAAGGATGAAAGGATTGTGATTGTCTCTCGTAATTTCTGAATTAAGTATAGCACATGCTTTCGCAAAAGGATTGTAGATTGTTTAAATAAATTATGAAGAAATTCTTAATATGAGGGATTGAAACCATTTTCTGTTTTGACGAATATCTTATCATAAAGGAGATATAAGGACAGAGGACATTGAATCAGGCGAGACAGGTAATCTGCTGTGACGGGAATTGTTCCATGGGTCTGACCGGCCGCGGAGTCGGCGTGGCGGTATTGGATACCGGTATTTATATTCATGAAGATTTCGGTCAGCGCGTGACGGCTTTTTTTGATGTGCTGCGCAGGCAGGAGAAGCCCTATGATGACAATGGACACGGAACCCATATCTCCGCCATTATCGGGGGAGATGGAAGAGCATCCGATGGAAAATACCGCGGAATCGCTCCGGGCTGCAATATTATCTCTGTAAAGGTTCTGGACAGCAGGGGAGGCGGATTTGCTTCTGATGTGCTGACCGGCCTTCGGTGGATCAGGGAGAACCGGGCGCGCCTGGGAATCCGCGTCGTCAATATATCTGTAGGGTCTTACTCTAAAAAAAATATGAGTGAAAATTCCGTGCTTGTCCGGGGAGTGGATGCCGCCTGGGACGATGGCCTGGTGGTCGTCGTGGCGGCGGGAAACAACGGGCCCGGCCGTATGACGGTGACGACGCCTGGGATCAGCCGGAAGGTGATTACTGTGGGCTGTTCCGATGATTATAAGGAAGTAAATGTAATGGGGCGGCATATGGTGGATTATTCCGGCCGCGGTCCCACGGGAGCCTGTATCTGCAAGCCGGAGATCATCGCCCCCGGAGCAGGCATTGTGAGCTGCTGTAATAAGCCGGGCGAATATTCCGCCAAAAGCGGGACGTCCATGTCCACCCCCATGGTAGCGGGGGCTGTCGCCCTGCTTCTGGAAAAATATCCTCAGATGACCAATCGGGACGTGAAGCTGCGGCTGAGGGAACGGGCCGTGGACCTGGGCCTTCCCAGGAACCGCCAGGGCTGGGGGCTTCTGGATGTGAGGCGGCTTCTGGAGGACTGATAGGCTGTTTATAAAGATTTAATAATTTCCGGAAATTTTTTCCTTTCATTTCAGACAGCAGGCTGGTATAATGGAAAGCGGAGATCAGGATAATCCCGGAAGAAGTCTCAGTTCTGCAATCAGTTACCATCAGTTACAATTCCAGAAAAACCAGTTGACATTTTTACGGAAGTATATTATGATTATAAAAGAACACCTGTTCGATTGGAGGAGAACATGAATAGAGAAGATAAGATGAGGGCTTTGGATGCCGCCCTGACACAGATTGAGAAGTCATTTGGAAAGGGTTCTGTGATGAAACTGGGGGATTCCGGGGCCAATATGAATATAGAGACGGTTCCCACCGGTTCCCTGAGCCTTGATCTGGCCCTGGGGCTGGGCGGTATTCCCAAGGGGCGTATCATTGAGATATACGGACCGGAGTCCAGCGGCAAGACGACGGTGGCTCTGCATATGGTCGCCGAGGTTCAGAAGAGAGGCGGCATTGCCGGATTTATCGATGCGGAGCATGCGCTTGATCCGGTCTACGCCAGGAATATCGGCGTTGATATTGATAATCTTTATATCTCCCAGCCGGATAATGGCGAGCAGGCTCTGGAGATTACTGAGACTATGGTGCGTTCCGGGGCTATCGACATCATCATTGTGGACTCTGTGGCTGCCCTGGTGCCCAAGGCTGAGATCGACGGCGAGATGGGAGAGGCCCACGTGGGCCTGCAGGCGCGGCTTATGTCCCAGGCACTGCGGAAGCTGACCGGCGTGGTCAGTAAGACTAACTGCAGCGTTATTTTTATCAACCAGATCCGCGAGAAGATCGGCGTTATGTTCGGCAATCCGGAGACGACTACCGGCGGCCGTGCCCTGAAGTTCTATGCGTCCGTCCGTATGGAGGTGCGCAGGACAGAGAGCCTGAAGCAGGGCGGCGAAGTAGTGGGCAACCATGTGCGGGTGAAGGTGGTTAAGAATAAGATCGCGCCGCCGTTTAAGGAAGCGGAGTTCGATATTATGTTCGGGAAGGGCATTTCCGGCGAGGGAGATGTCCTGGATCTGGCGGTCAAGGAAGGCATCGTGGAGAAGAGCGGCGCCTGGTACGGATACCAGGGAGCAAGGATCGGCCAGGGCCGTGAGAATGCCAAGACGTATCTCTGCGACAATCCCGCGGTATGCAGGGAGATTGAGAACCGGGTGAGAGAGGCTTACGGACTGGCGCCTGCGGAGCCGGTTGTGGATGCGGACGGAGTGATTGAGGATTAGAATAGAGATCAGATAACAGGAGAGAGATATGCTGGTGACAGAAGTTATCTCCCTGGATAAGCGAAGAAGCAAAGTCCTGACTGACGGGAACTTTGCCTTTGCTTTATATAAGGGAGAACTGCGGAAGTATCACATAGAGGAAGGAGCGGAACTGCCGGAGGAGCGCTATGGCGAGATCGAAGCGGTTCTGCGCCGGAGGGCGAAGGAGCAGGCTTTATATTATCTGAAGAGACAGGACAGGACAGAGATGGAGGTTGCGCGGAAGCTGCGGGATGGCGTTTATCCGGAAACGATAGTGCAGCATACCCTGGAGTTTCTCAGGGAGTACCGTCTGGTTGACGATATGGAGTATGGCCGCCGGTATATCGAGCGTTACGGCAGCTGCCGCAGCAGGAGATGGATTCAGAGCAGCCTTGCGAAGAAAGGGCTGGACAGGGAGCAGATTGAGCAGCTGCTGAGCCAGGGACAGGTGACGGAAGACGACCAGATCCTGGCGTATCTTCAGAAGAAAGGCTATGACGCCGCCTCCGCGGAACCGAAGGAGAGGGCGAAGATCCTGGCCTCTCTTCTGCGGCGCGGATATTCTTACGGCGCGGTCTGCAGGATCATGGAGGCCACAGGCCATTGGGGCTGATGCCCTATTAGGACAACCAAATGTTCGCCGGAGAAGTGTCAAAATGCTTGACATAATGCACAAAACATTATAAAATTGAGATGTTGTATATCCGTACAATGAAAACTAAATAAGGAGGTGCTCCTGTGTCATATCTAATACCTATTTTAGCTACGCTGGTTATTGTAGCTCCTGTTACCTGGGTATTGGCGGTCGCACACCGGAAGAAAACTTACGAGAGTAAGATCGGCAGTGCGGAAGAAAAGTCAAGAGAAATTATAGATGAAGCATTAAAGACCGCAGAGACAAAGAAGCGAGAAGCTCTCCTGGAAGCCAAGGAAGAGTCCATCAGGACGAAGAATGAACTGGACAGAGAGACCAAGGAACGCAGGGCAGAGCTTCAAAGATATGAAAGACGTGTACTTAGCAAGGAAGAGAACCTGGACAAGAAGTCCGAGACCCTGGAGCGCAGAGAGACAAGCCTGACAGCCCGTGAGGAGAATCTCACGAAGAAGCTGGCTGAGGCTGAGGAACTCCGCGGAAAGCAGCTGGAAGAGCTGGAACGCATCTCCGGTATGACTACCGAGCAGGCCAAGGAATATCTGCTCCGTATGGTAGAGGAAGATGTGAAGCATGATGCGGCAAGGAAAGTGAAAGAACTGGAAGCGCGGGCCAAGGAAGAGGCGAACAAGAAAGCGAAGGAATACATCGTTACCGCTATTCAGAGATGTGCGGCGGATCATGTGGCAGAGACCACAGTTTCCGTAGTGCAGCTTCCAAGTGATGAGATGAAGGGCCGTATTATCGGGCGTGAGGGACGCAATATCAGAACTCTTGAGACTTTAACCGGCGTCGAATTGATTATCGACGATACTCCTGAGGCAGTAGTGCTGTCCGGATTCGATCCGGTCAGACGTGAAGTCGCCAGAATCGCGCTGGAGCGTCTGATTGTGGATGGCCGTATCCACCCGGCCAGAATTGAAGAGATGGTGGAGAAAGCTCAGAAGGAAGTGGAAGCGAGCATGAGAGAAGAAGGCGAGGCAGCCGTTCTCGAAGTCGGTGTCCATGGAATTCATCCGGAGCTGGTGAAACTTTTGGGAAAGATGAAGTTCCGCACCAGTTACGGGCAGAATGCATTAAAACATTCTATCGAGGTGGCGCAGCTTGCCGGACTTCTGGCAGCTGAGATCGGAGTGGACGTCCGGTTGGCAAAGAGAGCCGGATTGCTGCATGATATCGGAAAATCCATTGACCACGAAGTGGAAGGCTCCCATGTTAAACTGGGAGTTGACCTGTGCAGAAAGTACAAGGAGTCTGCGGTCGTGGTGAATTCAGTAGAATCCCACCATGGCGAGGTGGAACCGGAAAGCCTGATCGCCTGCATCGTGCAGGCGGCAGATACGATTTCGGCGGCCCGGCCCGGCGCCAGAAGGGAGACCCTGGAGGCATACACCAACAGGATGAAGCAGCTGGAGGAGATTACAGATTCCTTCAAGGGTGTAGATAAGTCCTTTGCTATTCAGGCAGGGCGCGAGGTTCGGATCATGGTGATTCCGGAGCAGGTCAGCGATGACGATATGGTGCTGATGGCCCGTGATATCGCCAAGAAGATTGAGGAGACCATGACGTATCCTGGAGAGATTCGTGTCAATGTGATTCGTGAATCCAGGGTAACCGCTACGGCGAAGTAACATTTCGGCAACATCGGAAGAAGCCTTATAGTGATTCTATAGGGCTTCTTTTTATCGCATCTGCGTATAACCGGATAATCGGCAGCCGCCTGCCGGTTCCATTATACACATCGGTTCGGAGAAAGGAGGATGATTCATTGCAATTGATGAAAAAAGCAGCGCTTGCACTGGGAACGGCAGTTCTCTGTTTGGCGGTCTGTCCTGTATGCGCCCGGGCGGAGACAGCCATAACCGGCATCTCTCTGAAGATTGAGACAGAGATAGAAGTCGGAGAGGCATGCCGTCTGGACGATATCATCATCACTCCAAGAGGTGAGAACTATGAAGTGAAAAGTCTGGATATCCTTAATCAGATTGACCGGTGGGAGGCTTCAACGATTCCCAGAATCGAAGTGATCCTGAAGGCGGAAGAAGATTACTATTTCTCCCTGACGAAATCATCGATACGCCTGAAGGGAGCGGAGTATGAGTTCGGACGCAGATGGGATGATAATGAGGATGAGTATTGGCTGATTCTGCGGCTGCCCAGGGTCAGGGATTCCAATGCCGAGAGAGAGACGGCTGCCTCCGTCTGGGAAGGCATAGGGACGCTGCCGGAAGGAATTACGGAACCGGGGCAGTGGGGGGAAGTAAAGGCACTGTCCTATAAGGACAAATACGGCTGGATTCAGGATGGGATCCGGTGGTGGTACCGGAATCCGGACGGTTCCTGGACAGCAAACAACTGGCAGCTGATCGATGGAAAGTGGTACTTTTTTGATTCCCATGGATATATGGTTACCGGCTGGATTGACTGGGAGGGAAAGTCCTACTACTGCGACCCGGAAGGAGGCCAGATGCTGGTGAGCACGGTGGTTCCCGACGGATTGGGACGCAGAGTAGACTCGACGGGAGCCATGATCGAGTAAGAGAAGAAGAACGGCCGGCGGGAGGCCGGCCGCGAGAAAAATAACGGGCAAGGAGGGATTGCTATGGTTGAGAAAGTAATTCGCCTGAACAGGGAACTGAAATATCAGGGAACGATCCTTAAGATTTATGAGGATACGGTGATCGCCAATGGACATGAGGCCCATTGGGATTTTATCCATCATGACGGCGCCGCCGCAGTGCTTCCGGTTATGGATGACGGGAGGATTCTCATGGTGCGGCAGTACCGCAATGCCCTGAACCGGGAGACGCTGGAGATTCCCGCGGGCAAGCTGGACGCGCCGGATGAGCCAAAGATCCAATGCGCGTACCGGGAACTGGAGGAGGAGACCGGATACCGGTCCGAGAATCTGGAATATCTGATGAGCGTTAACACGACGGTGGCTTTCTGCGACGAGGCAATCGATATTTTTGTAGCCAGAGATCTGATTCCGTCCAGACAGCACCTGGATGAAGACGAGGATATTCAGGTGGAACCCTGGAAGCTGGAAGATCTTTTGCGGTTGATTTACAGCGGAAAGATCTGTGACGGGAAGACGGCGGCCGCGATCAGTACTTATGCGGCAAAGCTGTACGCGCCTAAGGCGGAAGAATAATTTTCGGAGGACGTCTCATACATTGTAGAAAGCTTTTGGGCGAAAATGTATGAGACGTCTTTTTTCGATATCCTTTTATCAGGTGCTGATACTGTGCTTTTTCTGCGGGCTTCTGGCAGGAACCGTCAGCGCTAATCTTCTGGGACCGGAGATTCTGGCGGGAGAATTATCGGTCTTGGAAATGGAAGGGGCTGCCGGAGGAACGGCCGGCATGACAGCCGGAACAGGGGACGGCAATATGGAGTTCCTGACAGGCGTTTCCCTGAACCAGGAGCAGCGAAAGGTTCTCTGGAGCTATGTGTTCCGCCAGCGGGCGAAGGAGTTCGGGTTGGCCGTGCTTGTGGGGATGACTCCTTTTTCGGCGTTGGGATTTTCCGCCGCGGCATTTGCGGGCGGTCTGGGGAGCGGTTTTCTGTTGTCAATGGTTACGTTGGAAATAGGAATCGGCGGGATGCCGATATTCCTCATGACACTTCTTCCTCAGTGGCTCTGTTACGCTCCGGTGTGGATTGTCCTGGCGCTGAAATCAGCAGACGGCCTTGAACAGATGAAGCTCCGCTTATGGCCGGTTTTGGCGGCGGCCGTGCTGGCCGGCATGTGCCTGGAGACCTGGGTGAATCCGTATTTCTGGAAATTTATGGGAACTTTTATGTAAATCTTTGCCGAAATGGGAGGAAAGTGGGAAATTAGTGTTTGATTTTATGGAAAATACCGTCTATAATGTTAAGAAAAGACTCGAATCAGGTGATTTTGAGTGGAACAGAGGAAAAATGTATGGACGGGGAGATAAAAGAATTTGTCAGGTATATGGCGGAGGTGAAGCAGGCATCTCAGAACACGCTGATTTCTTATGAGCGGGATCTGAATCAGATGGCGGAGTATCTGCGTGAAAGGGGCATTGCCGATGTATCCAGGGTGACGAAGACAGCCCTGAATTCGTATATTCTCTTTCTGGAAAAATCCGGGAAGGCTTCTTCTACAATCTCCAGAGTCATGGCGTCCATGCGCGCCTTTTTTCATTATGAAATCCGGGAGGGGAAGCTGCGGAAAGATCCGTCGGAGATGCTGAAGACGCCTAAGGTGGAGAAGAAAGCCCCCAGTATCCTGACGGTCGAGCAGGTAGAGGATCTGCTGGCGCAGCCGGGCGATTCTACGCCCAAGGAGATGCGGGACAAGGCCATGCTGGAGCTCCTCTATGCTACCGGGCTGAGAGTGTCGGAATTGATCGGCCTGACGGTGGAAGATATCAATCTTCCAATCGGTTTTGTGACCTGCAGGGAGGGATACAGGCAGAGGACGGTTCCCTTTGGAAAGACGGCAAAGCAGGCGCTGAAGAAATATATGGAGCAGGCCAGGGGCGCGCTTGTGAAGGAGAAAGAGGTTCCCTATCTGTTCGTCAACTGCAGCGGAGGCCCCATGAGCCGGCAGGGTTTCTGGAAGATCGTCAAGTATTATGGGGGAAAAGCAGGAATCGGAACGGATATCACCCCTCATACCCTGAGACATTCCCTGGCGGTCCATTTGATTGGCGGCGGAGCTGATCTTCAGGCGGTACAGACCATGCTGGGACATGCGGATCCGGCCACCACTCAGGCTTACATAGGTTATGCGCGGATGCAGGAACCGGTCCGGAAATCCTACCGCGAGGCCCATCCGAGGAAGTAAGAAAACCGTGAAAACAGAGATTTCCTGTAACTCGGGACTTGCCCAAAGTGGGGCGAAGTGTTATGATAGTAGCATATTTTATTTATTAACATAAAGAGAGGGAACAAGGATGAAGAAGGTCGAGGATTACGTGAGAAGTATTCCGGATTTTCCGGAGCCGGGAATCATTTTCAGAGATGTAACTACGATTCTGCAGGATGCAGACGGTCTCCATCTGGCGATTGACGGTATGATCGAAGCGCTGAAGGATGTGGAGTACGACGTCGTGGTCGGACCGGAATCCAGGGGATTCATTTTCGGAGTGCCGGTGGCATATGCTATGCATAAAGGTTTTGTGCCGGTGCGGAAGAAAGGCAAGCTCCCCTGCGAGACCATCAGCATGGAATACGATCTGGAGTATGGCAGCGCGGTTATTGAGATGCATAAGGATTCCATCAAGCCTGGCCAGAAGGTGGTTATCATAGATGATCTGATTGCCACCGGAGGGACTATCGAGGCCATTGTCAAGATGATCGAACAGCTGGGCGGCCAGGTGGTGAAGATCTGCTTTGTCATGGAACTGGCAGGCCTTAAGGGCCGCGAGAAGCTGAACGGTTATGACGTGACCTCGCTGGTTACATACGAAGGGAAATAAGCAGCATCGTATCCGTCCCCTCGGTATTACTTATAGAGAAGGTGACAGAATGACACAGGAACCGATCAAAGAGCCTGTGGAACAGGTGCTGGAGGCGCCTGCTTCTTTTACCAGTCCGGAAGAATTGTACCAGGAACTGATCAGTACCATCCGGCGGTACCATCCCTCTGATGATATTACTCAGGTGGAGAAGGCATATCTTATTGCCAGAGACGCCCATAAAGACCAGAAGCGCAAATCGGGTGAACCGTATATCATTCACCCTCTTTGTGTTGCCATTATACTGGCTGACCTTGAGATGGATAAGGAAACCATTGAGGCCGGCCTGCTTCATGATGTGGTGGAAGACACCGGCATGACCCTGGACGATCTGACGAAAGAATTCGGAACCGAGGTGGCTTTCCTGGTAGACGGCGTCACCAAGCTGACTCAGCTGTCCTGGGATATGGACAAGGTGGAGATTCAGGCGGAGAACCTGCGGAAGATGTTCCTGGCCATGGCCAAGGATATCCGGGTCATTATCATCAAGCTGGCGGACCGCCTTCACAATATGCGGACCGGCAAATTCTGGAAGCCGGAGAAGCAGAAGGAGAAAGCCCGGGAGACGCTGGAGATCTACGCCCCTATCGCCGACCGGCTGGGCATCTCCAAGATTAAGATCGAGCTGGACGATCTGTCGCTGAAATTCCTGCATCCGGACGTATATTATGATCTGGTGGAGAAGGTGAACCTGCGCAGAGACGCCAGGGAAGCGTTCCTTCAGGAGATTGTGGATGAGATCGGGAAGACTATGAAAGATGCCGGCATCGAGGTGACGGTGGGCGGCCGGATCAAGCATTTTTTCAGTATCTATAAGAAGATGGTGAACCAGAACAAGACTCTGGATCAGATCTACGATCTGTTCGCCGTGCGTATCATGGTGGATTCAGTCAAGGACTGTTACGCGGCTCTGGGCGTAATCCACGAGATGTATAAGCCCATTCCCGGCCGTTTTAAGGACTATATCGCCATGCCCAAGCCCAATATGTACCAGTCGCTGCACACAACGCTCATCGGCAGTACCGGTCAGTCCTTCGAGGTGCAGATCCGCACCTACGAGATGCACCGGACGGCAGAGTACGGCATCGCCGCCCACTGGAAATATAAGGAGAGCGGAAGCGGCGTCACGGCAGAAGGCGACGAGGCGGCCAAGATGTCCTGGCTGCGGCAGATTCTGGAGTGGCAGCGGGACACCGACGATTCCAAAGAGTTTCTGAATCTGGTAAAAGGCGATCTGGATCTGTTCTCCGACAGCGTCTACTGCTTTACGCCGTCGGGTGATGTGAAGACGCTGCCCATGGGTTCCACGCCTATTGATTTTGCCTACGCGATCCACAGCGCCGTGGGCAATAAGATGGTGGGAGCCAGAGTCAACGGCAAGCTGGTGAATATCGATTACAAGATTCAGACCGGCGATCAGATCGAGATCATCACTTCCCAGAACGCCAAGGGTCCCAGCCGGGACTGGCTGGCCCTGGTCAAGAGCACCCAGGCCAAGAATAAGATCAATCAGTGGTTCAAGGCGGAGCTGAAGGAAGACAATATCGTCCGCGGAAAAGAGATGATCGACCGTTACTGCAAGGCTAAGGGGATCAACTACACCGAGATCAACAAACCGGAATTCATGGAAAAAGTCATGAAGCGGTACGCCTTCAAGGACTGGGATTCGGTGCTGGCCTCTATCGGCCACGGCGGCCTGAAGGAAGGCCAGGTCATCAACAAGATGCTGGAGGAGCGGGACAAGAAGCTGAAGCGGGAGGTCACCGACGCCAAGATTCTGGAGGGCGTTGCCGAAATGTCCGCCAGGCCTCCTGTGATGCGCAGGACCCAGGGGGGAATCACGGTCCGGGGAATCCATGATGTGGCCGTCCGTTTTTCCAGATGCTGCAGCCCTGTGCCGGGAGACGAGATCGTGGGATTTGTCACCAGAGGACGCGGAGTATCCATTCACCGAACCGACTGCGTCAATATCATCAATCTGCCGGAGGAAGAGAGAGTCCGTCTCATCGACGCCGAGTGGGAGCAGCCTGCAGACGGCAGCGATAAGGAGAAATACTCTACGGAGATCCAGATTTTTGCCAACAACCGGATCGGTATGCTGGTGGATATCTCCAAGGTCTTTACGGAACGTCAGATCGATATCACTTCCGTCAACGTAAGGACTAACCGGCAGGGCAAGGCGACCTTTGTCATGGCCTTTGATATCGCGGGAATCGAGGAGCTGAACCGGCTGACGGAGAAGCTGCGGCAGATAGAAGGCGTGCTGGATATTGAGAGGACTACGGGCTGACGCGGCGGGCCGGAGTATCCGGCGGGACGGCGGCTGGCGCGGTCACAGTTATCGGCGTGATCGCCGGCCGACACAGTTACTGGCCGGATGATTTGAAGAATTATATAAGGAATTTGAAAATATGAGAAATTTGAAAATCGCCAACAATGTGCTTGGAATGATAGATACCAACTGCTATATCATTTACAGGGAGAAGGGGACGGAAGACCGGCCCGGCGCCTGCGTCATCGTAGACCCGGCGGATAACGCCTCCTTTGTTATAAACCGGTGCCGCCAGATGTACCTGAAGCCGGAGGCAATCCTCTTGACGCACGGACATTTCGACCATATCCTGGCGGCGGCGGATCTGCGCAGAACATTCCATGTGCCGGTGATGGCAGGAGAGAAAGAGCAGCCTCTTCTTTCCAATCCTCAGTGGAATCTTACCCCCACCTGCGGGGAAGAACAGACTCTGGAGGCGGACCGGTGGCTTCGTGACGGCGAGACCATAGAACTTCTGGGAGTGAAGTGGAAGGTGTTCTTTACGCCAGGCCATACAGAGGGAAGCGTCTGTTACTACGCGGCGGAGGAGAACCTGCTGATCAGCGGCGACACGCTGTTCTGCGAGTCTGTGGGACGAACGGACCTGCCTACGGGCAGCATGGCAAAGCTGATGGATTCCGTCATCGGAACGCTGTTCGCTCTGCCGGATGAGACAGAAGTATATCCGGGCCATGGGGAAGACACCACCATCGGCTACGAGAAGAAGCACAACATGGTTGCCTATTATGCCAGATAGATGACATGACCGCCTGACAGGCCGGAGGCAGGATAGATTATGATAGAGATTTGTCTGAATGATTACGCGTTTGAGCAGGATATCCGGGAACTTCTGATGGCCTTTTATCCGGGGGAGAAGTTTGTGTACCGGGAGGCCGGAGAGGACAGCCTGAGACCGGGAGACCGAGCGGCCGGCGACACAGTTCGCCTGACAATGGAGGGTCTGGTGAGCCCGGACCGGCAGTCTTATATATTGAACCTGATCAGCCATGGGACTTACACATTCCATGGCTTTACGGACTTACACTGGGCTTTGCAGATGGAACTGGAACAGGCAGGCCAGCCCATAGAACTGAATTATGACGACCGGACGGAGGCCAAGAATAAGATTAAACGCCGCCTTTACGCCCTCTTGATGATGGAGACGGGCAGGCAGCTGCCATGGGGCTCTCTGACGGGAATCCGTCCCACCAAGATCGCCATGACCAGGCTGACGGAGGGAATGACGGACCGGGAAATCTTCCGTTACATGAAGGAGAATTATTTTGCCAGTGATGAGAAGATCAATCTGAGTATCGAGATTGCCAACCGGGAGCGGAGCCTTCTGTCGGCCATCGACTGTCAGAACGGCTACAGCCTGTATGTGGGGATTCCCTTCTGCCCCACCACTTGTCTTTACTGCTCTTTCACCTCTTATCCCATAGGAAAATGGGAGGGCAGGACAGGCCTGTATCTGGAAGCTCTTTTTAAAGAGATGGACTATGTGGCGAAGAAGATGGCGGGCAGGAATCTGGATACGGTGTATTTCGGAGGCGGAACGCCTACCTCCCTTTCGGCGGAAGACCTGGATCGGCTCTTTACGAAGCTGCGGGCTGCATTTGACGTGGACGGGGCCCGGGAATTTACAGTGGAAGCCGGCCGGCCGGACAGCATTACCAGAGACAAGCTGCGGGTGCTGAAAAAGCACGGCGTCACCCGTATCTCCATCAATCCTCAGACCATGAAACAGGCCACTCTGGATTTGATCGGCCGCCGCCATACGGTGGAGGAAGTGAAGGAGAAATTCGCTCTGGCTCGGGAAGAAGGCTTCGACAATATCAACATGGACCTGATCGTGGGACTTCCGGAGGAGGACATGGAGGATGTTCGCTCTACCATGGAGCAGGTGAAGGCCCTGGCTCCCGACAGCCTGACGGTTCATTCCCTGGCTATCAAGCGGGCGGCCCGGCTGAATACCATGAAAGAGGTCTACAAGGATCTTAAGATCGTCAATACTCAGGAGATTATCGATATGACCGCCCGCTACGCGCGGGAGATGGGCCTGGAGCCCTACTATCTCTATCGTCAGAAGAACATGGCCGGGAATTTCGAGAATGTGGGCTACGCCGCCCCCGGAAAGGCGTGTCTCTACAACATTCTGATCATGGAGGAGCAGCAGACCATCGTGGGCTGCGGAGCCGGTACCACTACCAAGTTGGTGATCCCTGGCCAGAACCGGATTGAGCGGGCGGAGACGGTGAAGAACGTGGAGCAGTATATCGAGCGGGTGGATGAGATGATCGAGAGGAAGGAGAAGCTGTTCGCGCTGCCGGAAAGCTACAGTGAAAGCTACTGGAAAGATATTTAGAAATGTATTGAAATTTCTTGTAAAGCTGCATATAATAATATCAGGAACAACCACCTACAAGAGGTTGGCCAATAACTAAGGTAGAAATTCCACCCTTGCACTGGTCAAAGTATACAAGGGTGGTTTTTCTATGTGAAAAACGTTACTGGCTTATCAAAACGATAAGGGTCAGCAATACAAAAAACGCGTCACTGGCGCGTTTTTTGCATACTGACGTAATACAAACAATGCGTCACTGGCGCGTTTTTTGCATACTGACGTAATGCAAGAATGAACATCCCAAAGGCCATAAGGTCCTTAAAATCGAATTTCATCCGCACCACCTCCCATCTATGTTGAATGGAAGGCCAACACCTTGCAGTGACATGATTGTTCCCATTAATATCTTACCATAATTAGGGCGATATTTCAACCACAGGATGTGATATCTATTTTCTGCTTCTACTCCAGGATATGCTCCTTTTTCTCAACCAGAAGTTCATTGATCCGCAGCACATCCATATGGTGTTCAATTCCGTATATAATGACTGCGTCCCGGGAAGATCTGGCGTAGAGAATCCCTTCTCCGGAGCATTCCAGACACCGCTGTGTCTCCCGAAGCGTAAGTCCGGCTGCGATACACAGGGCCAGGATCTTGTCACGGCCCGGCTGCCGGGCACCGTTCAGAATCTGGTAGCCGTAGGTGCGGTCCAGCTGGGCCGCGCGGATGATATCAGATTTTTTCAGATCGTGGATCTTAAGAAAATGCTGAAAGCAGCCGGCGAAATCCATGCTGGCGTCCGGATGTGTATGTGTTTCAAGATAAGCGTCCAGTTCCTTTTGTGAATGGGTGCCGGTCAGAATATGCAGCAGTTCGCCGGTAGTTTTGGAGTCTATAGTTTGCGGCGTCCCGGTATGGACGTTATTTTCTTTCTTAAGCATGTCGGGTTCTCCTTTTGTATTTCCATTTTTTATGCTACACTAAATATAGCTGTTTCGCAAGTGATAATTTGGAGACATTTTCAGGAATACAGAGGAAGCCATATGCCGGATCGATATCAGGAAATCACCCCTATCGGAAAATATAAAAATATCTGGTTGGTTCTTGACCGTGATACAGGGAAAATCTATGTGAAAAAATGCCTTGAGACGTTCAATCAGAAAGTGTACGAACGTGTCGCCGGACTTCACAGCATCCATATCCCCGGCATTGCCGCGTGGAAGATGGAAGAGGGGAAGTTCTGGCTGATCGAGGAGTACATAAACGGAGAGACGCTGGAGGAACGGCTAAACCGCGGGCATTCATTTACACGGGAGGAAGCGGTCGGAATCGTCCGCCAGGTCTGTGAGGCTCTTGCATGCCTGCACAGCCAGGAGCCGCCGGTCATTCATCGGGACGTGAAGCTGTCCAATATCATGATTTCCCAGGATGGGATCGTGAAGCTGATCGATTATAACGCGGCCCGGCTTTATGAGAAAGGGCTGAATCAGGATACCAGGCTGATCGGAACGGAAGCTTACGCGGCTCCCGAACAGTTCGGCTTTGCCCAGACGGACGCCCGGACGGATATCTACTCCCTTGGCGTGGTGTTCAATTATCTCCTGACCGGAGTTCATATCAAAGACCGGATGGCGGAGGGCGCCTGCGGAGTTATCATCCGGAAATGTACGCAGATGGACCCGAGACAGAGATATCAGTCGGTATGGGAGTTGGATCAGGCACTGCAGGCATTACAGATGAATGGAGCGGCGGAGGCAGGAGTGGCAGCGAAGGAGACGGTGGCAGCGAAGGAGAAGGCGGAGGCAGGAGCGGCAGCGAGGGATGCGGCAGCGAAGGAGACGGCAGAGGCAGCGGATGCGGCAGGGATGTCAAAGATAACAGGGAAAGCAGAATCTCCCATCCATGCAGGACCTGCGTCCGCGCCTTGGGCGGAGAAAGACGCAGGACTCCATGAAGAAGACAGATACAGAGAACGCAGGGGTGAAACAGACCGACGCCAGGAAGACGAATACGTGAAAAACGGACCTACCGGAAAGCCCGGGATATGGCCGATTCCCGGTTTCCGCAGCGGCGTATGGTGGAAGAAGATGCTGGCGGTGATGGGGTATCTGTTCATTATCTATCTGAGTCTGACGGTGAAGTTTGAGGTGGATGCGGGCCGTCCGCTGGCTCTGTGGTCGGATCGAATCCTGCTGCTCGTCAGCCTGCTTTTTGCAGTCGCGGTATATACGGACTATCACGGTGCCGCCGCGAAAATGCCGCTTTTGCGCAATAAGAAAAAAGAGATCCGCTGGCTGGGATATTATATAGTCTGGCCGTTCACATATGGGATTCTGCTTCTGCTTAAAGAAATGGTCGTATTACTGTTTCAGACGATCGTGAAAATTTAGAAAAGTATGCTGCCAGCATACCAAATGATATTAAGAAAATAGTAAACTGCCGGTAGAGAGAGACGACTGCCGGCAGTTATTTTATTGCTTATTGGAAGAAGGAGAATTCTGGCTGAAATGCGCGATCACATCTTCCAGCAGGTTCTTAACCAGAGGAAGGGCCTCTCTGGGGCATTCACCGAGAAGCTGGGACAGTTCACCGCTCATATAGGCAGGAGAGGCGCAGTCCGCGCCCTGCAGGATATAAGCGGGCTCTATTTCCAGAAAATGACAAATCTGGACCAGCCGTTCCAGATTGATTTGCGTCCTCCCGCATTCGATCCTGCTGATGAACGCGGTGGAGACATCCAGATATTCTGCCAGCTGCTCCTGCGTAACGTGTTTATCTTTCCTGCATTTGGCCAGGCGCTGGCCCATCAGCCTGTAATCGAGTATCATGCGTATCACCCCTTTTAATTATATGCAGAATTGGGGGAAAAGATAAGGAATCTATGAGTTAATATTGACTTATAAGTTATATAATGATATGCTTTATATGGATAGATCCTGACTTCCGTCGTTTTTCTCAAAACATGGTACTCAGTCGTTGATCAACATGCAGTTTTTGAAGAGATCGTCTA